>DATKZW010000598.1:0-7917 GCA_035527775.1 Sumerlaeia bacterium
GGACCTCGGGCGTCAGACAGTTTACCGCTTTCGGGTTGAAGCGCCCCTTGTCCAGATCCAACAGCGCGATGGGCCCGTTCAGATCGCCGAAGTGGGAGATCAAGGTGCAACAGATCTCATGCGCGCCCGGCACCTCGCGGCCGTTGGCGTAACCGTTTGGCTGGATGATCGTGTTGCCGAAAACCAATTCCGGCTTCGACCCGTCGGGGCGGATAGCCCAGAGGGTGTGGCTGAAGTCGGCGCCTTTGTCGATGTATTCCGAGCGCTGCCAGATGATGCGTCCGTCGTTCATGACCGAGGGCGCCCACTCCGTCAGGTTCGCGTAAGAGAGGGGCCGAATGCCGCTCCCGTCGGCGTCCATGCGGAACATGACGGCGGCCTGGGGTCGCCAGCACAGGTAACGCGCCTTGCAGCGCGTGGAGATGAAGGCGAGTCCGCCGTCCGGCAGAGGGCACGGCCAGTAGTCGTGGAAGGGGCCGTCGGTCAGTTGGGTCAGGTTGCCGCCGTCGGGACCCATGCGCATGATCCGGAAGTAGCCGTCCTCCGACTCGCGGTAGGCGAAGTAGATCTTGGTCAGATCGAAGTTGGCCATGGGGTTTCGCGCAATGCCGCCTCCCGAATCGAAGAGAGTCGCGACCTTCGCTTCGCTCGGCTCGAAGCGGCCGTCGCGCCGCGGAACCTCGAGGACGGCTACCGCGCCCCCCGGGCGGAAAGGAGCGTCGAGGAGGACGCTGTAGTTATGAGACGGCTGGAACGCGTGGCGCTTGACGAAGAGAATCTTCTCCATCGGATCGAGATCGGGGTCCCGGAAGAACAGCCTGCGCTTGGCCAGGCGCGCCTCGTAGAACGCTCGTCGCTCCGCCGCCGGGTCGGGCGCGGGCAAAGCCATGAGGCGATCCTGAGTCTCGCGGAACGCGGCCAGCTGGCGCCGTTCCTCGGCGACGTCAATGCCCTTGGCCGCAAAGCGTTCGATCATCTCGTCCATCAAGGTCAACGCGCGCTCCAGGGGGTCGTAGCGAAAGAGATGCAGAGTGTAAGACGTGCTTTGGCCTTCATAAACCGCCAGGTTGAACTCTGGACCGATGGGGCCCTTGGCGGCGATTGCGACGGTTTCCGGCGCCCCGGGCGTCAGAACGAGGCCCCGCTCCAGCTCGGGGACGTTGCCCGAGATCGTTACGGGCCTTGCGCCGGCGGGCGCGGAAAAGCGCACGCGGAACGCGCCGTCGACGCAGGGGCCTTCCTGCGCCACGGCGAGGGGGGAGAAGCGGAAATCCACGGCGCGGCCAAGATTGGACGCGTGCTTTCCTCCTAAGCCAAGCCCCACGCGAATGCCCGTCTCTTCGCAATCCGGAAACAGGGACAGCGGCAGCCGCATCTCAAAGCATGTGAGGTCCGCGTTGGCGGCGCATTCGATGGGCGTGGTCTTGACGTTGCCCATGCCGTCGTAGACGCGGAAAACGCAGCCCTCGTCTTCGAGCGCGACCGCCCCGCACCCCTTGAGGTCGCCGGCCGAAACCACGGCCACGTGGCGCGACGGCAGTTGATCGAGTTGAATCAGGAGAAAGAGATCGCCGCTGCGGCGCCCGGCCGTCACCGCGTGCGTCATGCAGGGCGAGGAATCGAAGTAGTAGGGGAAGGCCTCTCGCGCCTCGCCGCGCGACGCTTCGCGCCAGCACGCGTCATCGGGTCGGCCGTCGATCGTCGGTTCCGAGGAGAGCGGCGGCAGCGGGAGCCGATCGTCCGGCGCATGGCGGGGGTATTCCTTGACTCGTCCGTTGTACGGAACCAGCCCCGGACTCAGAGCCGCGCGGCCGTAGGTCTTGAGCCAGGCGTGTTCCTCGCCCAGGAAAGCGTACCGGATCGGCTCCTTCGCGGCGTATCCCGCGTCGTCGATCGCCACGCGGAGAGGGGCTTGCGGTACGCTCGAGCCGGTCCTGGCGGGAAGAAACACGAACGCCGCCTTCGCGTCCACCCTGCGAACCGTCTTCCATTCCTTGCCATCCAGGGAGAGGCGGATTTCAAACTGTACGGGAACGCGATCGGCGAACTCTCGCTTCCGGTCGCGTGAGAAAACGATCCGGCGCACTTTCGCGACCTTGGGCAGTTCAATCTGGGCCCATTCTTCCTCCGTGCTCGCGGCGATCCAACTATGACTGTTGCCGTAGAGTCCGTCGTTTAGGTGGGCGGTCTTGTGAATGGCGTGACCCGGAAGGCAGGAAGAAGCGCTCGCCTTTGCGCCCCGCTTCGGGCTCGCTAGGTTCCGCTTCGCGTTGGTCCCGTAAATCTCCAACTCGTCGATGCAGGCTTGCGTGTCGCTCGTTCTGAAGATCACCATGCGCACGAACTTGGCGTCCTGCAGCGGGAAAGCGATGACGTTTGGCTTGTCGGAATGGATTTCGAGGTCGGCGGCCGAAGCGGGGAGCACCGGCAGGAAAACAGCAAGCAGGGAGAACAGCGCCGCTCTATGACGTTTCCCCGGTTCGGAACGACCGTCCCGTTCTGGTCTCTCGCAGATCATTTGCGGATCTCAAGGCGGGTGGAATGGAAGCGCGACCCCTACGGTCGCTTCTGTTGCCTGGCGAGAAAGCTGACACAAGCCCCGCCCCCGCGCAACAGGAAAATCCGGCAGCCAGGGTTCCGCGATCGGCCCAATGCGGTCGGCGGGGCCGATGGGGTCTCACTTTCCCCTTGCCCGTCGCCGGGGTCTCAGGGGAATATGGCCCGCGAGGAGAATATGATGAATGTTCCGCGTTGCCGTCTTTCCCTATCCCGTGGAGCGGCTCCGCGCATGTGGCCTATCGCTCTGGCGCTCGCTTTCTGGGCGGTCGCCGCATGCCTGCCGGCGGAAGAACCGGATCCCGAAGCGTTGCGACCGCAACTGCCCGAGATCGAATCCTTTTACACCAGCTTGACTCCAACTGCGGGGGCGAAATCCGCGCCCCTTGCCGAACCCGAATGGCTGCGGTCCGGGCGTCCGAACCTGGACGATCTGAAATGGCAAAGCAACATCCGCTCCCTGCCGGGTCTCAGGAAATACGACTTGGGAAAGCCGCCGCGGCGCAGGGCATGGTGGAAGTACCCGCTGTATCCCGTCTTCGGGGCGCCGCGCGATCTCATCGACGGCTTTTTCGGGTTCGTCGGACTCGTTCCCTTCTTCAATCTGCCGATTACGGGCGGAATGTATGAACTCGTGCCGACGCAGGTCCTCATGCGCCACCCTCGCGACTGGCACCAGTGGCCCGGACATCGCAACGCCAACGGTCACGGGTGGATCGACGGCGAGGGGTGGGGCTACTTCTCGAATCTCCATGAGACGCGTTTCTCCGCCGTTGACGAAACAGAGCAAGAGATCCGGCGACTGCACAACGCGCTCGTGGACCAGAAAATCGCCGACGCCAATGCGGAGGTCGCGCGGCACAACGCCGAAGTGGACCAACGGCGGGAGGCCTACGTCGCCGAAACGGCCGATCTGTACGGGCAAGGGAAGCACCCCGCCGCCGTCGCGCGCCTCGTTGACTACGTTCGTCTCGACCCGGCGAACCGCCGCGCGAAAGCGATGCTCATCGCTTCGTTGGTCTGCATCCTGCCCAACATTGCCGAGAAGGAGTGGGGGCAGGACCTCCTGGCCAACCTGATGCGATCGGGCTCGCGCGAGGTCTTGATCTCGGCGAAAGACGAACTGAAATCTCTCCGAGAACGCGAACCCGCACGCGCCGACATTCCTTTCTACCTGGTTTGGATCAACCTCCGTTTGGGAAGTCACGCCGAGGCCGTCGAGGAAGCCGCGCGCCTTGTCGAACTCGATCCGGGCAACGTCGCGCACGTGCGCCTGCGGTTCGAGGCGGCGGCGGCGAGCGGGAACTTGGAATGGGCCGAAACCGCGGCCCGCCAGTTGATAGACGCCGAGGGAGAAGGCTCGATCGCGGCCCTGCACGCACGAGGACGCCTTGCTTTTCTCGCCGACAAGCCCAAAGACGCCATCCCGATCTACGAGCGCCTCGTTTCGGCTAGGCCGCGGAACCCGCGGTTCCACTACCTGCTCGCCATGGCGCACGTCGCGGACGGACAACGCACCGGCCGTTACAAACGGGGCGAGGCCGCCCACGCTCTGAAACGGGCGGTCCAACTCGCGCCCTCGCCCGGCGAGAAGAACTTCTACCGAAAAGCGCTCCGCGCGGCGAAGCTGCTTCGCGTCCGATGACAACCTCTCGCCCTGGCGCGTCCGGGAAAGGCAACGTGCGGCAGAAAGATCTGTTCCCCAACTACGAGATCGTCCCCCCGCCGCCGGGCGCTTCCCCGGCGGTCCCCCTTTGCGTGCGCACGCCCGAAGGCGATCTTCTCTTTGCCCACCGCTATGCGCGTCCCGGCCTGGCCGCGACGGTAGTCCTCCGGGACCGGAGTCGGGACGCCTACCTTCTCGTCAGACGCGGGCACGACCCGTACCGAGGGCATTGGAGCTTCCCAGGGGGATTCATCGAGAGCGGGCGCGAGAGCATCGAAGAGACCGCGGCGCGGGAAGTCCTCGAGGAAACCGGCATCAGGCTCGATCCGAAGGAGATGCGTCTGGTCGACGTGCGTTCCCGCCCCGACCGCGACCCCCGCGACCACGTCGCGGACGTCGGATACTACGCCGAGGTCGATTCCGCTCAAGCAGAGGCGCGCGACGAGACGGACGAAGTGCGCTGGGCGACGGCTGAGGAACTCGACGGTCTTCCGCTCGCCTTCGATCACGCCGAGCTCTGGCGCCGAGCGCGCGAAGCCCGGCAGTCCTGACGCGACGGCCACAACCCAATGCGCGGCAAGAGCGTAGATCAAAACACCGGCGGCAAGGAGGCCAAAATGTCCGCAACGCACACCCCGGCGGAGATTACGATCGGCTCGGTTCTTCTTGGAGTTCTCCTGTCCGTGGTCCTCGCGGGCGCCAACGCTTATCTCGGTCTCTTCGCGGGAATGACGGTATCGGCGTCCATTCCGGCGGCCGTCGTTTCGATGGGCGTCTTCCGGATCTTGCGGCGCGGCAACATTCTGCAGAACAACATCGTCCAGACCGCCGCCTCGGCCGGCGAGAGCCTCGCCGCGGGCGTGATTTTCACCATGCCCGCCCTGGTGCTTCTCGATTTCTGGACGGACTTCAACTACTTCTGGGTCACCGTCATCTCCATGTTCGGCGGAATCCTCGGCGTCCTTTTCACGATTCCCCTCCGCCGCTCCCTCATCTTGGAGTCGGACCTCAAGTTCCCCGAAGGCATCGCCGCGGCCGAGGTGCTCAAGTCCGGCGAGCGCGGCGGGGCCGACGTCGTTTACATCGCCAAGGCGGCCGTGGCGGGGGGGCTCTTCAAGTTTGGCGAGACGGGTCTGCGGCTCTGGGCCGGGGCATTCGAGGCCGCGCGCGGCGTCGGGGGATCGATCCTCTACTTCGGCGCGAACCTGAGTCCCGCCCTGCTGGCGGTGGGCTACATCGTTGGGCTAAACATCGCCGTGCTCGTCTTTCTCGGGGGCGCGTCCAATTGGCTCATTGCGATCCCAGTCCATGCGGCCTTCAACGAATGGCCGACGAAGAATGGAATCGCCCTCCCTGCCTTGGATGCCGCCTACGAGATCTGGTCCACAAAGACGCGCTACATCGGCGTGGGGGGCATGTTGGCTGGGGGATTGTGGACGGTGTTCCGCCTGCGGAAGTCGCTCTTGAGCGGCATCCGCAGCGGGATGGCCGCTTACGGAGGCGCGCGCGGGGAGGCGCCGGACGTGCCGCCGACGGAGAGAGACATCCCCATGAAATGGGTGCTCCTCCTGATGGTGTGGTCCGTCGCTCCCCTCTTCCTTGTCTACCAGGTCTTTGTGGGCCGCGTGGCCGTTTCGCTGACGATGGCGATCACCATGGTGGCCCTGGGCTTTCTGTTCGCGGCCGTGGCGTCCTACATGGCGGGGCTGGTCGGGTCGTCGAACAACCCGACCTCCGGCGTCACCATCGCGACGGTGGTCGTGGCTTCGGTTCTTCTGGCCCTGTTGATGGGCAAAGACGCCGTAAACGGCCCGGCGGCGGCCATCATCGTCGGCAGCGCGGTTTGCTGTGCGGTGGCCATCGGGGGCGACAACATGCAGGACCTGAAGACCGGCTATCTGGTCGGCGCCACGCCGTGGAAACAGCAAGTCATGCAGATCGTCGGCGTCGTGTCGGCGGCCTTCGTTCTGGCGCCGATCCTGACGCTTCTGCTCAAGGCGTACGGGTTTCAGGGCCATTCGTCGGCCATGGCCAACCCGCTGGCCGCGCCGCAAGCGAATCTCATGGCGTCCGTAGCCCGGGGCGTTTTCCACGGGGACCTGCCCTGGAACTACGTTTCGATCGGCGCGGTTCTCGCCGTGGCCGTCATCGCGTTGGACGTCTGTCTGGAACGGCGCGGAGCGGCGTTTCGGACGCCCGTGTTGGCCGTCGCGGTCGGCGTCTATCTTCCGCTGCAACTGGCCGTGCCGATCTTCGCGGGCGGGCTGCTCCATTCCGCCCTCCGGTCGCTCCACAAGCGCAAAGGCCATTCAAAGGATAGAGTCGAGTCCTCGGACCGACGCGGGCTGCTCTTCGCTTCGGGGCTCATTACGGGCGAAGCCCTCCTCGGCATTCTCATGGCCATCCCCATCGTCTTGAGCGGCGACCCCGATGTGCTGGTCGCCTGGCGGGGACCCGCCATCGGCCTTATCCTCGTCGTCGGCATCGGATGCTGGCTCTACACGGCCGCCTGCGGAAAGGAAGGGGACGAGACTTCTTCCTGAGGCGCTCGCAGGGCGAAATGAGAAAAGCCCCGGCCCAGACGGGCCGGGGCTTTCAGAAATGAAGGCGTCCGAGGCCTTTAGAGATCCGATCCGCTGCCTTCACCAAGCAGCCACTGGTCGAACCCGAAGTTGTTCTTCGGCAATTCCGGCGCCGACTCGCCGGTGACCAGGTTCTCCAGCGTCCGAACCTTCGGCAGGTTGGCAAACGCCGATCCGCCGCCCTCTTCGAACTCCGGCAGGATGGCGATCACGATTTCCCTGCGCCGGCTGGCGTTGTTCTCGCCGCCGAACACCCACCCGAGGACGGGAATGCGATGCAGAAGCGGAATGCCCGCCTTGCGCTGGATCTTCTCGTCGCGGGTCAGACCCGCAAGGACCGTCGTGACGCCGCTCTTCATGCGCACCTTCGTGTCCACCGTCTTCGCCTCGATGATGGGAAGTCCCTGGGGCGTGTAGCCGGAGACGGCGCTCAGAGAGGCGACGACGCCAACCTCCATCGTTTTCTTCAAGATCGTCGGACTGACGTCGATGGCGAGTCCGACCTCGCCGTTGACCGTGCGCTCGAGCTGGCGGTTGTGAATGGCCAGGTCTCCCGCGTCGGTCGTGTAGGCAACGACGTTGCCGTAAGCGTCGCGAATGGCGTGGACCTCGTCGATCCGCTCGGGCGTGTTTCCGTAGGGTCCGGGGTTCCCCTTCAGCGCGTCGGGGGGAAGTCCCGCCGCGATGGCGCGATCGACGTCTTGCAGGTTGAAGGCGTCGAACGTCACGACCTGATCGGTGGCCCGAAGCGTGCCGGTCTGCCCGCTCTTGACCACGAGCGAGCCTTCGGCGTAGACCTTGGCCTTGCCCTTGCTCGCGAGGAAGTCCAGGTAAGCGGCGGTGGCGGCGAAGTTCAGGCTGTAGAAGGTCGCCCTCGCTTCGTGGTTGACGTAGTGATTCCCGTCGCGGACGTCGGCGCGACGGTGCTCCAAGGGGGAGAGATAGCTGTTGGCGTTCTTGAACTTGGTGTGGAGATCGTAGCCGGCCGCTCCCACGTCAAAGAAGTTGCGGCCCGGGCCGTTTTTCCAGGCGACGTAGTCGAGCCCGAGTTGCAGGTCGTTGCCCGCGCTGGTCTCATAGGCCGTCACCGTGAATTGGGCTTTGTGCTCGGGC
>DATKZW010000599.1:0-5748 GCA_035527775.1 Sumerlaeia bacterium
CGTGCTGCGCACGACGCTCGGACTAATCGTCGTCGGCGCCGCGGCGATATGGATCTTCGAGTTGGGAAACACTTTCGCCGGCGCTCCCTGGTACGAGGACGTGTTGCCGTCGTTATTTCTGTCCGTCACGACGCGCACGGCCGGTTTCAACACCGTGGACACGAGCCAATTGACAAACGTAACGCTTTTGATCGTCATCGTATTGATGTTTATCGGCGCCTCGCCCGGTTCCACCGGCGGGGGCATCAAAACGACGACGTTTGCGGTGTTGTGGGCCTCGTTCCAGTCGCAGCTAAACAACCGGCCCGACACGGAGTTTCTTAACCGTCGCGTGTCGTCCGACACCGTCGCCAAGGCGATGACCACCACGGTGGGGTTCGCGCTCGTGGCTTTCGCGGGCGTCGCCCTACTGCAAATCACGGAATACGCGGGCCAATCGCCCGGCGCGACGCGCGGCTGGGCGCTCGAATATCTATTCGAAACGGTTTCGGCGCTGGGAACGGTGGGATTATCGACCGGTGTAACGTCGAAGTTGACGACGCTGGGCAAGCTCGTGCTGATCGCGTGTATGTTCGTCGGGCGCCTGGGACCGTTGGTGGTCGCCGTTTCATTCCTCGGCCGCCGCGAACGCTTGCCCTATTCGCTGCCCGAAGAGCGCGTCATGATCGGGTAAAAGAGGAGTTCGAAAGCTATGAAGAAAAGCTACGCCGTATTGGGGCTGGGAACGTTGGGATACCAGGTCGCCGTAAACCTGCAGGAAGGCGGCGCCGAAGTGCTGGCGATGGATATCGATCCGGCGAAAATCGAACGCATCGGCGATCGCGTGGCCACGGCCGTTTGCGCGGACTTGAAAAACGAGCAAGTGCTGCGCAAATTCGGCGCCTACGACGTCGACGCCGCCATCGTCAGCATGCCCGACCACTTCGACGTAACGGTGCTATTGGCCTACTTCCTGAAAAAAGCCGGTGTGCGCGAAATTCTCGTGGAGGTCAAAACGGAAGACGAAGCCAACGCCACCGCCGGTCTAGGGGCGGCGACGGCAATTTTCCCGGCGCTCGACACGGCCAACCGGTTGACGAAAAAACTGCTCATGCCCGACCTGGCGGATTATATTCCCCTCACGTCCGATTTCTTCATCGTCGAAATTCCTTGCCCCGCGCTCTGGGCCGGCAAAAGCCTGCTGGAACTCGACATTCGAAAAAGATACCACGTCCAAATCGTCGGCATTCGCCTCCAGGAAAAAACGGGCAAATCGGAATTCGCCGTATTGCCCCCGCCCGAACGGCCCCTGCATCCCAGCGACGTTCTGTTCGTCCTCGGCAGCACACAGCAAATCGGAATTCTCAAACAAGCTCTATCGCTGGAGCGATGAATCCGATTCCGCTGTTTACGATCCGCTCCGACGATGGACGAGACGCCCGAGCGATATCGACAACCGCTGACGTCAACCACGTATCAGCGGTCTCTGCGTTGAAAAGGAGCCATCTCTCGCACAGGCGCGGCGACGCGGAGGTGATGGAACACGGATTGGATGGGAATTGGGCCGATTTCTCGTCCGGGTTCCTCACAGCTCAACCGGCCGCGGTCGGCGGTCCGCCGGGGGTTTGACGCGAACCCACGGCGGCGACCACGCCTGGTTGCCGTCGGTTTGCTTCATGCGGATGTAGAAGCAGTGTTCGCCGGTCCGAAAGATGAGGCGGATCTTATCGGTGGCGCCGAAGGTGCGGCGCGCCTACATGGAGCGGAGAATCGACTCGCGACTGCGCTCGGGCGCCCAGACGCAGGCATAGCCGGCGGAGAGCGATTCCCTAACAACGTGAGGCCGCACGAGTTCCGCGTGCCGCGTGCGGGTTGAGGAGGCCTGCACGCCCCGTCTCTTTCCCACTTCTTTCACAACAGATCAGGGATCTTCGCGAGCGACTCAATCACCGCGTCCGGCTGCACTTGCTCCGGGCAAGGTTCCCCGTCGCGATTGAGCCAGAGGGCCCGCAATCCGGCGCGTCGGGCGCCAAGGAAGTCCTTCTCGAGGCTGTTGCCGACCATGACGGCTTCCTGGGGAGCGACGCCGATCTGCTCGACCGTGCGGTGATAGATGCGCGGGTCGGGCTTCCCAACGCCAAGTTCGCCCGAGATGACGATCGCGTCGAAATACCCTTCCAGGCCCGAGCCTTCGAGCTTCTCGCGTTGGATGCGGGGCGCGCCGTTGGAAAGAAGAGCGAGGCGAAACTCGCCCCGGAGGCGCTTCAGGACGGGCTCCGCGTCGGGGAATGCGACGTGGAGTTTGCGGCGCTCGACGGGGAATAGCTCGGCCAGCTCCTCGGCGAAGGCCCCCTCGCGCACGCCGCGATCGGCGAGGGCGCGGGCCCACGCTTCCCGCCTGTACGCGGGAGTCCACTCGCGCAAGGCTTTCAGACTCGGCCCGTCTCCTCCGAAATCCCCCCACATCCCCTCCCAGGAGCTGATGCCGATCTCGAGACAGTAGTCCCGTTCCGGCGAAGCATGCCACAGCTCGCGTGCGCGCCGGCGGACGGACTCGTGCAGCATCGCCGGATCGATCCCATATCGCTTGCGAGCGCGCTCGCACGTGGCGAGAAACGCCCCCTCAGCGGAAGCGAGTTCGACCACCAGCGTATCGTCCAGATCGAAGATAACGGCCTTGGCTTCCGTCACGTCTGTTCCCCAAGCCATCCTCTTTGGGATGGTCCCTCTTCCGCGCCCGTTCCCGGAGGCGCGGCATTCGGTCTGCCGCACAGCCGCCCACCAGGTGTGGCACAGCCGCCCTCGGCTGTGGGAAAAGCCCGGATTCCGCTCCCTCCGGGCGATCATCCGAGGGCCCCGCACGCGAGATCTATCCGCAAGGCCCCCGGAGGCGCCAGACGGCGCAGTGAAGCCATCGGTAGACGACCGGGCCCAAGCAGGTTTGCGCGGCCCGGCGCAGCGTCTCGACGCGCCGCATCCGGCGCAGGCGGCTCTCTTGGTGGGCAAGGAAGTCGGCCATGACCGTCGCGGTCCAGTGCGAACGCACCGGCACGCGCCCGACGAGCCGGACGCCTTCGCGTTCCTCTGAGTTGAAAGGAGCGGACGCGAAGGCGGTGCGGCAGCCGGAGGCGCGGGCTTGGTGGAGAACCCGGCGGTTGAGGCGCCCGCCCGGAAACGCGAGGGAGGCGGCTTCCAGCCCCAACTGGTCCCGAAGCGTGGCGCGGGAGGCTTCGAGCTCCCCTTTGCACGCATCTCGGCCGAGGGAGGTGAGGAGTTGATGCGTGTGGCCGTGCGCGCCAATGGACATGCCGGCGTCCGCCATCTCGCGCAGCCGCGGCCAGTCCAGCCGCCCCGGCTGGCCGACCAGGCCGGTCGCGACGAAGAAGACGGCCTTCAAGCCCGCGTCTCTCAGCATGGGCAGCGCCGTGTCATAGTGGCTGAGGTCGTTGTCGTCGAAGGTCAGGAGCGCGTCGCCGGGATTCAAGACGGCGTCGCCCTCGCCCGAGAGGAACTCCCGCGGATCCACAATCCGCCGGCCCGCCTCGGCCAGCGCGCGGAGGTGCGCGCGAAAAGCCCCTGCGGCGATCACATAGGCCCGCTCTTCGGGGGGCGCGCCATCGTAACGTCCGTCGCCCGGGTCGAGGCCGTGGTACATCAGCACAACGGGATCCGGAGCGCGAGACCCCGCCCTCTTTACGGAACCGCCCATTTGAGACTCTGCAACCAAACCCTGGCTCCCTCCACTGATGATCCGCGAGATTCGCGGGCAAGACAATGAGCCTTACTACTGCTTGCCGCGCTTCCTCCCGCGCTCTTCCAGAGCTCTTTCATAGATCTCCTCGAGCCGTCGCGCGATGGGATGGACGTCGAAAACCTCGCGGGCCCGGGCTCGGGCGCGCTCGCCGAGCGTCCGCCGCTCCTCGGGATCTTTCAGGAGCCGCGCCACGGCGTCCGCCATTGCCTCCGGGTCTTGCGCCGGGACGAGAATGCCCGCTTTGCCGTCTTCGAGCAACTCGGGATTGCCGCCGACCCGCGTTGCCACGACAGCGCGCCCCGCCGCCATCGCTTCGAGAATCGAAAGCGACAAGCCCTCGGTGACCGACGACAGAACGTAGAGATCGAAGGCGCGCAGGAGCCGCGGCACGTCGTCGCGCTCGCCGAGGAGCCGCACGTTCTCCTCCAGGCCGAGCCGCGCAATCTCCCGCTCGACGGCGGGCCGGTCCGGGCCGTCGCCCACGAGAAGAAACGCGGCATGGGGAATCTCTCGCACGACCCGCGCGGCGGCGCGCACGAGGGTCAGGTGATCCTTGCGGCACTCGAGCCGACCGACGATGCCCACGCGAAACCCGTCGCGCCCCGGAAACGACTCGAGGGGCGCCGCGGTCGCTCTCTCGATCTCGTCGCAGTCGATCGCGTTGTAAAGGACTTCGACTTTCCCCGTAGAGACCCCCTCCTCGGCGATGACGCGGCGACGCAGATCGTCGGACACGGCCAGCACCCGGAACGTGAACCGCGACAGGACGCGGTCGATCCAGCGCCGATGCCGTTTTTCCAGGGAAACCGCACTCTGCTCGTGAGTGATGAGAACCGGCACGCCCGCCAACTTGCCCGCGATCCTGCCCCAGAGATTCGCCGTGAAGACCGAGCAATGCGCAACGTCGGGCCGCCACTCGCGCAGCACGCGGACGAGATGGCGCATCATGGCGAGATGCACGCGCCCGCGTTTGCCGAGAGCGACGACCTCGAACCCGTCGCGCTCGAGTTGCTCGCCGAAAGCGCCTTTTTTCGCGAGGCAGATTAGGCGCAGATCGAACCGCGCGCGGTCGATGGCCCGGAACAGGTTCGCCACCTGCCGCTGCGCCCCGCCGACTCCCATGTCGTTGATGATGTGTGCGACGCGAATGCGGTTCAAAGCGGGCCCTCTCGATTCGGAGCAGACAGCATGGGTCCGGTTCGGAGTTCCGCCTTTGGGCGGCCCCGGAAGTTCGGAGTTCCGCCTTTAAGCGGCCCCCCGTTCCGGCTAGAGCCGGGACTCCGAACCCGGCGCTCTTCATCTCAAGCGGCTCGGAGGGCTCACGCAGAAGGCCGAACGCACAAGCCCCCGCGTCTCAGGATCGGCCAGATCGCTCCGGGAGTTCAACGGAAATATCGCCGTCGCTCAGCGTCCCGTTCGTCGGCTCGCAGGGAACGCGGGCTTTGCCATCGTCTTGATCGGGGCCGGCGCTACTGTGTCCGACGTCCCACTTCGCACAGGCCGTTGCTCGGGCGCCGCGCTCCAGCCCTCGAAGTCTAGCAGCCGCCGCTTGACCGCCGCGCCGCCCGGGGCGGAATAGCCACCGAGGCCGCCGCCCGCCACGACGCGGTGGCACGGCACGATCAAGGGAATCGGGTTCGCGCCGACCGCCCCACCGACCGCCCGCGCCGCGCCCGGCCAGCCGATGCGCCGCGCCAGGTCCCCGTATGTCAGGGTCTCGCCGTAGGGGATTTCGCGGAGCGCCGACCAGACGCGGCGCTGGAACTCGGTCGCGTCGGACCAGTCGAGGGGGAGTCGGAATGTCGTCCGTCGGCCCTCGAAGTAGCGGCGCACCTGTCGGGCGAGCCGTCCCGCGGCGGGCAGGCGCGTCCGCGCCGCGACCTCCGAGGGCTCGATTCCGAAAGGGAACGCGTCCACGCGGAACGCGCCCGGCGTTTCCGTCCCGAGCAAGCGTCGGCCGAGACAGTTCGCCGCTTTTCGTCGCGAGGGCTGCGGGAGTTCGAAGGCCGAAACGC
>DATKZW010000600.1:0-7882 GCA_035527775.1 Sumerlaeia bacterium
GCACCTGACGGCCGCCCAGGGGGGATCCGCTCAGCAGTCGGTCAGACCGTCTCAACCGGCAAAGCCCTCTGCCTTGCCTCAGCCCTACATCCTCCCAAGCGATGCATCCAGTCGCGACGGTGCGCTCAACGCATGGCGGAACTCCGTCCCTCCCCAAGCGCTCTCGACGAAGTTCTTGGGAGATGAACCGGGGAGAAGAATTGCGCCGGACACGCTTCTTCCGGCTTGCGATCTTCAAGAGAGACTGCGCGCCCACGGAGTGGAGGAACTGTTGATCGAGCGACTGATCGACCGCCTGCATTTGGCCACAAGCCAAGAGGCGCCGGACGGTTCATCGACCGTCCCGGACGGACAGGGGACTTTCGGCCACTTCGTTCGGGCGGCCAGGGACTTCACGCCCCGCGCCAAGGAGACGGAACGCCCAGGCGCGGGACCCCGCAAGATGGCCCTGGTTGGGCCGACGGGCGTGGGCAAGACAACCTCCATCGCCAAGATCGCTTCCCACTACGCCCTGCGCGAGAGCCAGAGGGTGGCTTTGGCAACGCTCGACACATATCGCATCGCTGCCGCCGATCAACTCAAGACTTACGCCCGACTGCTCGGCGTGCCCATCGAGGTCCTGTCGGACCCCTCTCAGCTGGGGGCCTGCTTCGATCGTTTCGCAGACATGGATCTGGTCCTGGTCGACACCCCGGGTCATAGTCCCAGAGACCACACGGCGGTGGCTCGGTTAGCGGCGGCTCTTGGCGGACACCCAGACGTGGAGATCCATCTGGTGCTGAATTGCTCGACCCGGGGCAACGAGCTGCGCCTGGTCATGGAGAGATTCCGACCCATGGGCTACAACCGCCTGATTTTCTCGAAACTGGACGAGGCGGATTGCTGGGGGGAGTTACTAAACACTTGGATTATGGGGGGCTTTGAGGTATCCTACTTCACGACGGGTCAGCGGGTGCCCGAGGATCTCGAGCCGGCGTCCGTTGAATTCCTGTGTAAAGGTCTGCTCTCCGCGTTCTAGTCCGGGCGGGTCCGGGCGCCGCGTTCACGCCACTGCGAGGCGGACCTTGGCCAAGCGAGACCGCGAGCCATGGCGATGGACCAATCCTCGACAGTGCGCAGAGTGGCGGCCGCGCGGACGCCCTCGGTGGGTCGAGCCGTCCGGCCGACCCACGTTCTGGCCGTCAGCAGCGGCAAAGGAGGGGTGGGGAAAAGCAATTTCGTTCTCAACGCGGGGATCGCGCTTGCTCAGATGGGCAGGAAAGTGCTCGTGCTGGACGCCGACATGGGGCTGGCGAACATCGATATCCTGGTGGGCCTGACCGCGGCCCATAACCTTTCCCATGTTTTGACAGGCGAAAAGTCGATCGAGGAGGTGCTGATGGAAGGCCCCAGTGGCATCCATCTGCTTCCCACTTCAAGCGGCGTGGAATGGATGGCCAACCTGACGGCGGAGCAGAAGACCGATTTTCTCGGGAAAATGGACGCCCTTAACGGCCGCTATGACATACTTTTGATCGACACCGGCGCGGGGATTTCCTCCAACGTCATCTACTTCAACCTGGCGGCCCGAACCCGCATCGTGATGGTGACGCCCGAGCCGACCTCCCTGACCGATGCGTACGCCCTCATCAAAGTGCTGAACCGGTCCTATCGCCAAAAGGGCTTTGAAATCGTCGTCAACGCCGTGGACACTGAAGCCGAAGCGCTGGGCGTCTACCGAAACCTGACCTCGGTCGCGGACCGCTTCCTCGACGCCCGGCTTGGCTACCTGGGCTACGTGCGCCGGGACGGTCATCTCGGCCGCGCGGTCCTGAGACAGGTCCCGGTGGTGGAACTCCACCCCGATGCGCCGGTCTCGCAAAGCTACCGCGAGGCCGCACGGCGGATCATCGGCTTGCCCTCCGGCGCGGCGGGAAGCGACATGGGCCTTTTCTGGCGGAGAGTCTTCGACCACGATACGCCCGCCTGAGGCTTTCCGCCCCTGGAGAGGTCCCCGCCCCTGGAGAGGTCCCCGCCCCTTGCGCGCGGGGGATGATCAACGTGGTGGCGGTGAGGTTGGAATCCAATGGCGGGATCCTCCAAGGTTAATGCCTACAAGAGCGAAGCGAAGCCGGCCCCGCTGACCCTGGAGGAACGCAATGCGAGGGTCCACGAGCA
The DNA here is from genome assembly GCA_035527775.1 of Sumerlaeia bacterium. GTDB lineage: Bacteria > Sumerlaeota > Sumerlaeia > UBA8349 > UBA8349 > DATKZW01. The sequence goes on from DATKZW010000600.1 coordinate 2,158, forward strand.
CCTTCCGCTGGTCAGGTACATCGCCAGCCGGATTGCGGGACGCCTCCCCTCGCACATCGAGCTGGACGACCTGATCGACGCCGGGGTCATCGGCCTGATTGACGCAATCGACAAGTTCGATCCAACCCGGAAGATCAAATTCAAGACCTATGCCGAGTTTCGCGTCAAAGGCGCCATACTCGATGAACTGCGCTCCCTGGATTGGGTGCCCCGGTCGACTCGCCAGAAAGCCAGCCGGCTCGAGCGGGCCTTTGCCGAAATGGAGCAGAAACTGGGCCGCGTCGCATCGGACCACGAGGTGGTTGAGCATTTGGGGATTGACTTCGACAGCTACCACCAGATGCTCGTCGAAGCGCGAGGCATCAGCCTGATCAGTCTGGATGAGCTGCGCAATGGATTGGAGGAGACTTCGGAGCGGAATCTCCTGGAGTTCCTCACGGACCCTGACTATGTAAACCCGGCGGATGCGATCAACCTCGATCAGGTATACCAGATAGTGGCGGAGGCCATCGATCAGTTGCCGGAGAAAGAAAGGCTGGTTATTTCGCTTTACTATTACGACGAGTTGACGATGAAAGAGATAGGGGAAGTCCTGGAGATCACCGAGTCCAGGGTCTCCCAGATTCATACTAAAGCAATCCTGCGACTGCGCGGACGACTGATTCGGACGGTGAGTTTCTAAAGAGGAAGGCAAATCTCCCGGGAACGCCCGGCTTCAACTCCAGAAGGAGAGATGACGATGCCTCCCAGTCCCAACATGAAGATCCTGGTCGTTGACGACTTCGCCACGATGCGGCGAGTCATTCGGAACATCCTCAAGCAACTTGGCTACACCAACATCGACGAGGCGGACGACGGCTCCAGCGGGCTGACGAAATTGAGGGGCGGCAGATTCGACCTCGTCATCACGGACTGGAACATGCCTAACATGAGCGGTCTCGATCTGGTCAAGGCGATCCGGGCGGACGAACAGATCCAGACCGTCCCCGTGCTGATGGTGACGGCCGAAGCGATGAAGGAGAGCATCGTGACGGCCGTCAAGGCCGGGGTGAACAACTATATTGTCAAGCCCTTCACGGTGGAGGTGTTGAAAGGGAAGATCGAGAAGATCTTCCCCTGACGCCCCGCCGAAGACCAGATTCCCGGACGGGAGCGCTCGCGCGCCCCCAACGCCTCGACCCATGCACTCGGACAACAGTTTCAACAAGTCGCTCTTCGACATTTGCCAGGCCATGGTCTCGGCGCTCGAGCTCCGCGAGGTGCTCGACACGATCCTCGACCTCTCGATCAGGACTCTCCGCGCGAGCGCCGGCTCGATCCTGCTCTGCGAGCCGGGTTCGGACAGTCTGAAAATGCTGGCGTCACGGGGGTTGCCGCCGGGAGTGGTGGCTCGCGGCCACATCAGCCGCAAGGGGAGCATTGCCGACCGGGTCCTTGCCGAGAACCGGCCCGCCATCATCAACAGTCCTCAAGAGCAGGAAGGGAGCAACCTGAACCGGGCCAGCGCCATCAAGTCCGCCTTGTGCGTCCCCCTCCGGGCGAAGGGGGAGGTCATCGGCACGCTGAATCTGAACCGCTACGATGAGGAGCAAGGTCCCTACGGAGAGCAGGACCTGCGCACGGTGATGATCCTGGCCAGTCAGGCGGCGGTCTCGATCGAGAACGCCCGTCTCCACGAGGAGAACGTCGCCAACGCGCGGATGGCGGCCATCGGCCAGACCGTGGCCGGCATCTCGCATTGCATCAAGAACGTGCTCACGGGTCTGCGAGGGGGATTGGGCTTGGTCGAGATGGCGCAGGAGGCCAGGAATTGGGAGGCCAGTGAGAAAGGTTGCCGGGTCTTGCGCCGCAACGTGGAGCGCGTCTCTCTGCTCGTGCTCGACATGCTCGATTATTCCCGCGATAAGACCCCCTCCCGGCGGGACACGGTTGTTCACTCCTTGGTGGACGAGGTTTTCGAGGTGGTTTACCACAAGGCGAAGAAGCAGGGGGTGGTTTTGGCTCAGGAGATCGCGCAGGAGGGCGAGCACATATTCGCCGATGCCGATCAGATGTTTCGATGTCTTCTGAATCTTGTGGAAAACGCTATTGAGTCGATTCCGGGCGAGGGCCGGGTCACCGTGCGTTGCGGGGAAATGCCTTGGGAGGAGGCCAAGGCCGCCGGGCTTTTCCGCGGCAAGGACGATCTGGAGAGGACGGAACGGATTGTCCGCATCACGGTGGAAGACACGGGCGCGGGGATTGGGCCCGAAAACCTGGAGAACGTCTTCCAGCCCTTCTTCAGTACGAAAGCCTCCAGAGGCACGGGGCTGGGGCTTGCCGTTACGCGCAAAATCACGCGCGAGCACGGCGGGGACGTTCTCGTGGAATCCGAGCTGGGCCGCGGGACGTCATTCCGCCTGGTTTTCCCAGAGACGCGGCCGGAAAGCTGACGCCCGGAAAACGGCCCCCCCCCGTGAACGCGCGCCGGACGCGCGTCCCCTCTGGGGCCCGGCGAGGCGTTCCACGGCCTGCTAAGCGGTTTGCGCGGATGCTCCGTCTACTGCCGGCTCGTTTTCGAAGGGCCGGACTTCGCCCGATTCGACCAGCTCGAGCATGGCGTCTATCAGGTCGGGCGCAAACTGCGTGCCGGAGTTCCTGCGCAGTTCGCTCACCACGACCGACATCTCTAACGCCTGGCGGTAGGAGCGCGTGCTGGTCATGGCGTCGAAAGCGTCCGCTATGGACACGATTCGGGTCAGGTGGGGGATCTCGTCCCCTTTGAGGCCGTCGGGGTACCCCTGGCCATCCAGGCGTTCGTGATGGTGGCGGATGATCTGGCGCTCACTGTCAATAAGCCCCAGCGGCTCGATGATGGCGTCTCCCCGGGACGGATGCGTCTTGATGACCTCGTACTCTTCGCCGGTCAACCGGGAAGTCTTCTGGAGAATGCTGTCGCGAATCCCGATCTTGCCGATGTCGTGCAAAATGCCGGCGAAGCCGATGCTCTCGCGATCCTCCTCGGAGCAACCGACGTGGCGCGCCAGGGCCAGGGCGAGTTCCGTGACGCGCTGACTGTGGTGGCGAGTGTAGGCGTCTTTCGCTTCAATGGTCGAGACCAGCGCCTTGAGAGTGTCGATCAGGTTCGAGTAGATCCCCTCGTAGAGCACATTGTTCTCGATCTTGATGCCTGCCTTCTCGGCCAGCACCATGGCCAGATACTCGTCTTCCTCGGTGAAGTCGGAGCCGTCGCGCTTGTCGGTCATATTCAGGACGCCGAACAACTCCCCGCCGATCGACAGCGGAACGGAGAGCCACGAGCGGGTCAGATAGGACCGGTCCTCCGTTGTGACGATCCCGCTGAGCTGGAGATCGTCCGTCGTGACGCGGATGGGGCGGAAGCTCTCGGCGACGCGGCCGGCGACGCCTTCGCCGACCTTGAGGCATATCTTGCGCTGGACGTCCGTGGCCAGGCCTCTCGAAGCGCGCGCCATGAGGTATCGGCGGTCTTTGTCGAAGGTCAGCAGCGAGATCCTCCGCGCGTTGATGAGATCGGAGGCCAAGTCCACGACGTACTGCAGAAGGGAATCGTTGTCGACGTAGGAATGGAACGACTCACTGATCGAGTAGAGCTTGGTCAGTTGGTCGACCTTGGCATGAAGTTGGGCGTTGAGTTTCTCGATGACGGCTTTGTTATTGAGTTCGGCCATCAGACGCTGATTCTCAGCATATAGCCGCCGCTCCTGCAGGTTTTTCTCAACGACGTAGAGAATGTGTTCGACGCTAAAGGGCTTCGAGATAAAGTCAGCCGCCCCTTTCTTCATGGCTTGGATCGCTTTGTCCAGGGCGGGGCGGCCCGTGATAACGATGAACGTGAGGGTGGGATGAGAGGCTTTGACGCGGTCCAGGAGATCCATGCCGTTGATGCCGGGCAAATGAAGATCCGAGATGACCAGATCGAACTCCTGCTTCTCGACAAGTTCAAGCGCCATGCTCCCGTCGGCGGCGCCCGTGACCGCGTGATCCGCCTGTTGGAGGATCTCGATGAGCATTTCCCGAACCAGTTGCTCGTCTTCCACCACGAGAATGCGGCCCGGGTTCTTGCGCTCGGGGCCAGGGACGGTTATCTCTTCCGTCCGGTTGCCTGCAATGCTTGCCACGGCGTGTCTCCAGGAAACGGCCAGTTTGGCGGCCAAGGCGGGGGCGCCAAGGCGGGGGCTAGATGCTGGCCTTGAGGCGCTGTTTGGCCACCTCGAATTCCTCGGGAGTGAGAGCGCCCGAGGAGAACTGCTCTTCCAGCCTCTGCAGATGGCGGCGGTAGCGGTCGCCGGCGGTGTCTTTTCCATAGGAAGAGAAGCCGGCGGCGTGCGCGGATTCATTGGTGGCTCGCCCCGCCGCTCCGCTCTGGACAATCAGCTCCTCCCGACGCCCCAGTTCCTCGCGGAGGAGACGGATCTCTTCCGCTTGTCTGGCGAGCACGGCTTCGACTCCGGCGATGCGCGTTCTCATCCGCTCGTTCTCGGCGGTCAGGTTCTTGTTCTCGTGCATCAGGCGAATGCGGGCGGCGGCGTTGTCGACGAGGAGGCGAAACTCCTCGATGCGAAAGGGCTTGGTGATATAGTCGTAGACTCCGGCGTGAATCGCGTCCAGCGTCGTCTCGAGGGAAGCGTAGCCGGTGATAATCACGACCAACACGTTTGGGTTCAGCGAAATCGCGTGTTCGAGGAGTCGCAGTCCGTCGACTCTCGGCATCATCAGGTCGGTCACGACCAGATCGAAGGTCTCGCGCTCCAACAGCCGGAACGCCGCCTGGCTATCCGACAGCGTCGTGATGGCAAAGGACTCGTCCCCGCTCAGGACTTCCTCAAGCAAGGCCAAGATCGCTTCGTCATCGTCCACGACGAGTATGCGGAGTCTGAGGCGTTCAGTCATGGTCCTCAAATGCGCCAAGCGCCGCGGAGAATGACTCCGGGGGATCGCAAGAGTCCCGCCGAGCGCGACGGCGGGGCCGCTTCGAAAGACGCGACTGGGCTAGGAGAGCCTTGGGGTTTCCGCTTGTCGGGCGAACCGGTTGAGGAGTCGCGCAACGATCTGTCGACGCTGGCCTCGCGTCTGGCGAAGCATGTGCCGTCCCAGGTGATCCTGGCAGCTGGCGTCTTCCTCCCCAGGCCCCCTCGGGGCGCCGAGATACCATCCGTGTTTGGTGACGATTCGGGCGACAACGTCGCGACGAATCCGCTCCAGCCGTTTCATGGACGATGTGCCTCCACCGGACGGCTTCCCCGCCGGCTCGCCCGGGCAGAGCCAGGCGTCCCTCACCAGTCGGTATCGGCTGGAGAGAGGCGGATCTTTAGGCTCCCGGCCCAGACACCGCTTCCGGAGCGTCTCGCCCGGAAGCGGTTCCAAGTCTCGAGCCCTCAAGGAGCATGGCGGATTCCTCCCCGCCATCTCTGGCTGGATTCCAGAGAAAGTCTTCTGTTTTCAGGCGCCGACGGCCCGTCGAAGGCAGTCTGGACCTGGACTATTTGCAGGCCGAGCCGGCCTGCGTCAGGCTGCGCAACTCAAACAGAGTGATCTCGGGAGGGCAGTTCAGACGGAGGGGAATCGTGTGGACGCCGATCCCGGGACTCGCGTAAAGGACCGCATCGCCGACGGGCCGCAATCCGCAGGCCAAACGTCTTCCAAAGACCGAGGGAACCACCGCCGGCCCAAGAAGGGGCAGGCGCCACTGGCCGCCGTGCGTGTG
>DATKZW010000601.1:0-5038 GCA_035527775.1 Sumerlaeia bacterium
CGCATGTACTCGTGAATCCCCATGTTGAAGAGGATAACGTCGAAAGGACCGTAGCTTGCCAGATAGCGCTTGAGGGCGTCGTCCGCGAGGGCGAGGTCCGTCCGGTAGCCGATGTTCTGAGCGCTCTGCCAAGTGTCGCCCCGCATCGCGCTCTCGACGATGACGTTGGCCTTCCCCCGCAGCTTCTCGCGCAAGGGCGTGGCGTAACCCGTGGGGCCGCCGGAGATGGAGTCCCCCATCACGAGAACCCGAGGCAGAGACGCGTCCTCGACCGGTGGAGACCAGCGGGGATGGTAGCTCGCCAAGTCTCCCGGCTTGGCATAGGGCTTCGTGAATGGCGCGAAATCGTCCGTTCGGAAGGCCGCAACGGCCAGATCGTTCTCTCCGTAAAGGTTCGCGCCTCGTTCCGGCAGGTCCTGCCAGGCGTAGCGCACCCCCTTGGGGTCCTTCACGCCGGGCGCGTGGACTACGACGATGTTCTTGTCAATCTCCGCTTCCGCCCAGACCCATCGCGAGACGGACGACGCCACGGCGAACCCGCGGACTTTTCCTCCCTTGGCGACCAACTCGTTCCCCGCGTTCCGGAATCGGACGCGCACCTTGTTCCCTTCGACCGCCGCCGACTCAAAAGCCGGCCCCGGACGGTAAAGATCTTTCTGCCCGTACGCGGCGGCCATCGCGGCGCGCGTAAGGCGTTGCGCGACGGTGGTTTCATCCGGCTCCGGTCCCAGATCGACCGTCACCGCCATCTCTACATTGGCAAGGGCGAAGGCCTTCAGAGGTTTCGAATCCAGCCCCGCGCTCGCGCCGTCGGGAGCGACCTCGCGGACGCGGGCGTTCCGGAAAGCCCCCGTCGTGCGCCACGTCGCGACGCCGAGCGGCACGCTCAGATCGCACTCCGAGCGAACGCTGATCTTCCGTCCGGTCGTCGTCACGTCCACGATTGGTTTGTCGTCGATCCACGCCTGGATCTTGTCCGGGAGAACGCGCAGGCGGACGTCGTACCACTGTCCCATCTCGAACTCCATGAAGCGGGTCGTTTCGTTGTTGGCCGCGTCAAAATAATCGAGGCACGAGACGCCGACGATCTGTCCGCCCCATCCCCCGAGGATCAAGGTGGCGGCGTCGGGCCCGACGGGGAAAGTGAGCCCGCAGAAGAAATCGCCGCCGTCCACGCGTTTCGCTTCGAGGTTGATCTCGTAATTCATGCGCGCGATCGGTCCGTCCCACGTCACGCCCGTCATGTCGTTGCCCATCTCCATGTAGACGGCGGCGTCCTCCACCCGGGCCTTCCCCCGCCCGCCGAAGGGCGTGGGTCTCCAGCCTTCCAGCATCTTCGCCTGCGCCTCGCGCAGTTCCGCGCCCGCCCGGTCATCGAGACCTTGCGCGCCCAAGTCCACGACCTGCTTCTTGAACCGGCCCGGCAGGAACTCGTCGGCGCGGTCGAATCGCCGAGCCCGCAGCTGAACGACGACGAAGGGAAGGTCTTCCCGTTTCCAATGGACGCGCCAGTCGCGGATCAGGGCGGGGAGGAGATCGGCGTACTGCGTCGCGCGGCTCACGTTTGATTTGCCGTGGTCCCAAAGGACGCCGCGAAGCGCAAAGGGCGCCAGGGGCGCGACCATCGGGTTGAAAACGCTCGCGGGCCGATGCTGAGCGACGTCCGTCAACTCGAAGGGCTTCGGCTCGGGAGGAGCGGCGCCGGGTCGCCGCTCGGCGATCTGCTTCCACGCCTGGAAACGCTCCTGGCCCGCCTCCTGGGCGAAACGCTCCCAACCGCCCCCTTCGTAGAACTCCAGGATCGGCTTGGCCGCGGGTTCCTTGCTGAGAGATTCCCGGCTCATCCAGGCTTCGATGGGGGCGTCGGCGTGGGCGGCGAGTATGAGTCCCACCGGGACCTCGAGGGAACCCCCGATCTCTTTCCCGAAATGATGCGCCAACGCCGAGAACTCCGCGAGACGAGACGGCTCGGCCTTGACCCATCGCCCCGAGACATCCGTCTCAGGTTCGGCCGCCGTTTTCGGCGCGACCGTGAACAGGCGCATGGGCGCTTTGGGGCGCTGGAGGTCCTCCCCCGCGCCCGCGGCCGAAGCCCCGAGCGGACGGGCGATCTCTTCCTCTCCGGCGCAGAGCCAGACGTCGCCCACGAGGACGTCGTCAAAGGCAATGCGATTGCCGCCTTGGACAACCATCTCCTGTCCCGCGTTCCCCTTCTGCGGCGGAAGAGGCGGCAGCGTCACGAGCCACCGGCCGTCTTCTCCGGCGCGCGCCTCTGCCGTCTGCCCCGCAAGGCTGGCGGTCACCTTCTCGCCCGGCTCCGCCCACCCCCACACGGGGACGGGCTTTTCACGCTGAACCACCATGCCGGAGCCGAAGATCGCCGACATCCGCACCTCGCCCCGTCCGGAACTCACTGCGGTCAGAAAAACAGCGGCCGACCCCAGGGCGACTAACGGCATTCTTTGGCAGCGGACGAACATGGGAATCTCCTCCAGTGGGGTTAGACGCCCTGTTGCGGGGGCGTCTGTGCCTCCTCGATCCAGCGGCGGATCGTCGCCAAGTCTTTTTTCATGGCGGCTACGGCGTTCCTGAGGCAGTCGGCCGTCCCTCTCCTGGCAGTGTCGTACTCGAAATGCTGCGAGATCGACCCCTTGAGCTCGATCTCCTTCAAGACGGCGAGATAGCGCCTGTCAATCGATCCCTCGCCGAAAGCACGCCATTTGGCCGCCCGCAGATCACTGCCTTTGCAGTCTGCCGCGCCGACCGCGGACTCCTTCCAGCGCACTCATAAGAATCCCTCCCCCTAGCCGAGATCGTCAAGGACACATACCATATCCCAATCCCCCAGGGAAGGTCCACTCTTTCCCATCTTCGGTTGGAGGTTGCGGCGAGCGCCCGCGCTCGCCTCTGCGTGGCCATTTCGGAAGGCGGGAAGGCTTAGGTAGGAGCTCGTAAGGCGATGGACCATCCTGCGAAGCGCACGGCCCAAGGAGAGTGCGTGCGCCGAAAACGGCAACTTGCCGTTAACAGTTGTTGAGAGCGACACGCGCATAGGCCCACCTGTGACGCACCCAAAGCGCCCAGACCGGTCTCGGTCTTCCGGTTGCCCGCGAGAGGGAGCAGTTGATCGGTCGCCGCTCACCGAAACCGGGGCAAGGAAAGCGGAGATTTCCACGCCAATCCGTTGCTCGGCGCGGCATCAGCCTCACCGTCGGCGGACCTTTGCCTCACCCTCGGGGGAAATGAGAAGATCGGTACGAAGGTTGCTGCACAGGTTAGCGGAGACAATGCGGCCACGGGCCGAGACGGTGTGAGGGGGCGTCCACTGCAGCGACGGTACCGACAGGGGATTTTGGGACGACCATAGGCCTGTGCGTGCTGGCGATATTGCTCCATGCCACAGTTAGACTACAATTCCTATCATATAAGGGGCCTTGGGTCTTCTGTCCTGGCGGCCTCCCGTCGCCGTTCCTGCCTGGAAGCCCGGTCGCCCGCCCTTGGCGTCCTGGGATAAAGAGGGGAAAGAACTCCTGGGTTGCTATGCCGAGCAATGTTTGGCTAGCGGGCACATCCAACGAAAGGTGAGTCGAGGAAATGTCCGATCAGACCTTCCAGCGGACGATCAAGTATGAGGCCGAACTCGATTCGGGATTTGGCCGTGAAGTCGCCGCTTCACCCGGGGGCGAGAACCTCCACGCCTGCATCCAGTGCGGCACGTGCAGCGGCACGTGTCCTCTCAGCATTTACATGGATTACACTCCCCGAAGAATCATCGCCATGACGAGAGCGGGCTTCAAAGACGAAGTCCTCAGAAGCAACACCATCTGGCTTTGCGCCTCCTGCTATTCGTGCACGGTGGAATGCCCGAAACAGATCAAGATCACCGACGTCATGTACGCGCTCAAACAGAAGGCCATTGAAGGGAAAGTGTACGCCAAGAGGTTCACCATCCCGGCCTTGGCCCGCGAGTTCTACGCGGGAGTGAAGAAGCGAGGGCGGAACACCGAGAGTTGGTTGATGACGAACGTTATGCTCAAGACGAACCCCCTCGAACTCCTCCGTCAAAGCGGCCTGGGCCTGGGGCTCTTCACGCGAGGCAGAATGGGGATTCGACCGGAGTCGATCAAGAACAAGGGCGAACTGCGCAAGATACTCCACGCCGTGGAAGAGGAGACCAGGGGGAATCCGACGGCTTCCGGGGACAAGGAGAGATCATGAAATACCTCTACTATCCGGGGTGTTCCCTGAAGGGAGCCGGCAAGCCTTATGAGGAGTCCTTTCTCGCGGTCCTTCGGGCGCTCGGGGTCGATTCCGAGGAACTGCCGGACTGGAATTGCTGTGGCGCCACGGCCTACATGGCCGTCAACGAACTCCAGGCCTTCGCCCTCGCCGCGCGCAATCTCGCCATCGCCGAAGCGCGGAACGCCCCGCAGAAGACGGAACCAATCCCCCTGGTTGCCCCGTGCAGCGCCTGCTACCTGGTTCTGAGCAAGACGCACCGCTACATGGAGGAGTACGGCGACGTGCGCGGGCGGATCAACCGAGCTCTGGGCGCGGCAGGCCTGCAATACGAGGGCCGTGTTCGCGTCGAGCACCCGTTGGACACTTTCGTGAACACCATCGGTTTGGGGAAGATCGCGGAACGCGTGACGGCGCCCCTGTCGGGTTTGCGAGTCGCCTGTTATTACGGTTGCCAGATCGTTCGGCCTTATGCCACCTTCGACGACCAGCACAATCCGTCTTCGATGGAGCGCCTCCTGGGCGCTCTCGGGGCTGAGACGGTCGATTGGCCCCTGAAGACGCGCTGCTGCGGGGGCAGTCTGTCGGGCACGATCCGCGACGTGGGGTTGCAGCTTTCCCACATTCTTCTGAAGGAAGCCCAGAAGCGCGGGGCCGACGCCGTCGCGACGGTCTGTCCTCTTTGCCAGTTCAACCTCGAGTGTTACCAGGACAAGATCAACCAACAATTCGGGGAGACGATGGAGTTGCCCGTGGTCTATTTCACGCAGCTGATGGGTCTGGCCTTCGGTTTACCGGA
>DATKZW010000602.1:0-6735 GCA_035527775.1 Sumerlaeia bacterium
AGTCCCTCCAGTCCGTGAGCCATTCCAGGGTCACACGGGTGAACACGATGGTCTCGTCGGGCTCCTCGATTCCCGCTTCGTAGAGACAACAGATGGAGCGGTCAGGCAAGACGGCCAGGCCGGAGTAAGCCGACGGTCCCGCGTAAAGCAGTTTCGACAGCGGCCACGTCGCCCCCTCGTCATAGGTCAACCTAAGCGTCATGTGGTCCCGCGTTTCGCTGGCGGGATTCAGGAACAGGATGCGGTTGCGCCCGCCCGTGTCGAAAAAGGAATAGCGTCGGAAACTGGCTTGGCAGTGCGGGTCACGAAGCTCGATTTGCGGCTGCGGCTCGCTCCAGATCGTCGGCTCTTTCGCCGGTTTGCTCAGATCGACCTCATCCGCCCTGAGCGTTCTGGAGATGATGCGACATTTCGCTTCTCCCCGGTTCCTCATGTTCAGCATGCGTCCCCCATCGGCCAGTTCAACGAGTTCGAACTCGCTGTTTCTCTCCCCGATTGCCAAACCCAAGGACCAGCTTTCCCCGTGATCGGGGCTATAGACGAGGTGCGAGCCAAAGTACTTGTCATCGCCCTCGATGGTGTGATTGCAGGGAACGAAGAGGAATCCCTTGATCGGCGTGTTGCGCTCGAGCTGGATGCCCGCGCCCGGCCCCGTGCCGTACCAGGTCCAGTTGTCCCTCTTGACGGACGGCGTGATTTCCAGCGATTCAGACCAGGTCTTGCCGTCGTCTTTGGAGGAACAAACGTACACGCGGCGGGTGTCGACGCTCGCCCCGCTCCGGATCTCCTCTTCGGTGTCGTCGTTGCGGTTCCACGTGGTGAGCAGCCACACCACCCCGGTTTCCTTGTCCACCACGGCGCAAGGGCTTGCCCAGACATGGTCATCGTCCGCGCCGGCGACAAGTTGCTGCTCGCTCCACGTTTTCCCCCCGTCTTGCGAACGTCTAAGCAGAATGTCAACGTTGCCCGTCTCGCCGGCGCCGTTCTTGCGCCCCTCGCAGAAGGCAAGAAGCGCGCCTTCCGGCCCGACCACCAGGGAGGGAACGCGATACGTGTGGTATCCGTTCTCGCCGCTCACGAAAAGGCGCTGCTGCTGGGGAACGTCTTCCAGATTGCCCGAAGCGGAGAAATCGTAAACCCGCATGACGCCACGCCACGGGCGCAGACCGATAGGGCCGACGGAGCCGGTCCCCAGGGGTTGGCTGACGACTTCCTTGCCATCGATGCGGAGCGCCAGGTTTGACCCCGCGCGGACGGCCTCGAACAGGAAAGGTTTGCCTGGCGTGATGAACGACTCAGCCCTACCCACGGCGTGAGTTTTGCCGAACGTCGCGCCTTCCACAAAAAGCGCCTTCTCTTCCCCGTCGAAACCGAAGATGTCGCCGCCGATTAAGAAAGCGGCGCCCGTCCCTGCCAGTTCCTTCAGGCTGAGACGCGCGCGCACGTGGAAATCCCTAGGCCCCAGGGATTTTCCGGCGTACAAGGGAGCGCGTCTCCCCGCACCTTCCAAGAATCCCTTCCCCTTGCGCCACTTCTCCCCCATTTCCGTTACCTTCTTCGCTTCCCCCTTTGCCACGAAAGTCGCCTCCTCCTGGGCCTGAACTTGGCAGAGCAGGCCAAGAAAAGGAACGATACCGATCCACCGCAAAAGACACCGTCTCATGATCTCCCCTTTCCTGGGCGGTTTTGCCCGATTGTCCCAGCCTCGCTTCCCCTAAGCGTTGGGCTGGGGGGCGTCGTCTCCGTCGGGGAGGCGCCAGCGTCTCGACGCTCCCGCGCAGAGACCTTGGGCGCCCCCTTCCGGCCCCCCGGGTCCGCGACGCCCTGTTGATCTTAGTTTGCCAAGCGGGGAAATGCAACCAGCAACCACGTCCGCGGCCGAATCCCCCGATCCGTCAACCCTGGCGATCTTGATGACGGGCAGCCCGCGGCGTGAAGTAGCGGAAGGGCCGCCGGGGCGCAGTCGCTCGCCGGTTTTCCGGCGAGATGGCGACCTTGACGACGCGGTCTTTGATTTGCCGCAATTCATTCATCATGGATGGGCCTCCTTCCCATCTTTCGCTAACGCCGAAAGCTATCTAAAACCTTGCCAATCAATCGTTTGTCCTTGCCTAAACCCCAGAAATCAGGAGGGGCCGACGGATCAGGGGGGGAAAAGGCATTCAGGAATTCCCAAAAGTGCGGCGGGAACCAATCAATGATCTCAGAAGACCCAGCCGGGGGCGGCTGGGCCGCAAGAAGATGCGCGAAATCCCGCCTTCATGTTTGCAGCACAGCCGCCCCCGGCTTTGTAGCACAGCCGCCCTCGGCTGTGATTGATCTAGACTTTTGGGGACTCCTGGGAAGGAATTCCCGCCGTCGTCACGGGTTCGGGGCGTCGGCGGCGATGGCGTGGATGAGACGGGCGAAGGCCTGGTCGTCGTCGAGGACTTCATCCGGCGCGATGGCCAGGCGCTCGATGCGCTCGCGGATCGCGTCGCGGGTTTTGCGGAACTCCTCAAGATGCTCCTCGACGCCGAAGACCTGCGCCGTGCTCGGGTCCTCGAAGCCCCAGTGCGCGCGGACGGGGAGCGCGCGGCCCGGCGGGGCGGGCCAGTAGGGGCACTGCTCGTCGCGGGCGTAGTGGCACAGGGTGATGACGGCGTCGAGTTCCCGCCCCCTGAATTCGTCCCACGACTTTGATCGCAGGCGGCGCGTGGGGACGTTGAGTTCCGCCAGCGCTTGCAGCGTCATGCCGTGGACGAAGCCGGCGGGGTTCGAGCCGGCGCTGAAGGCCTCGAAGCGTCCGGCGGCCCTGTGATTGAGGAGCGCTTCGGCCATCTGGCTTCGCACGCAATTGCCGGTGCACAGAAACAGGATGCGGCGCACTTTTCCCTCCCAATCCCGCGAAACCGCGGCCCGCGCCGGCCGAACAATCGGGCGAGGGGCCTCTCGCCAAATCTCGCACATTCGGCGCCCTCTGTCATCCTCGAAGGAGCCGTTTTCAGGTCGCGCCCGACGCGGAGAATTATGTTGCAACCCGAGAGGGAACGTGAGAGACAGGCCGAACCTTGAGGGAGAGGATGCGACGCATGGAATTTGAGGATCTCGAACAGCAGCGGCAAGAAGGTCTGGAGACGGCGCGCAAGAAGTCGGCCGCCGCCGCGGCGCCGTCGGGCGAAATGACCCTGCGCGAACGCTTCCAGCGCACGATGCACTACCAGCGCGTCGACCGTCTGCCGAACTTCGAGTTCGGCTACTGGGCGACCACCCTGGAGAACTGGCACAAAGAGGGCCTTCCCAAGGGCGTCGTCGACGAGCGGACCGCCTACGAATACTTCGGCATCGAAACGAGCCACGGCGCGCCGGTCTCCGTCGGGATCCGCGCGTTCCTCCGCGACGAGGTGATTGAGGAGACCGAAGACAAGATCGTCACGCGCGACGCTCTGGGCATCGTGTCGGAGATAAACAAGCACGGGAACCGCTCGATCCCCCACTACCTGGACTATCCCATCAAGGACCGCAAGACGTGGCAGCCTTACAAGGAAGCGCTTCTCGACAACTCGAACCGCTACCCCGAGGACTGGGACCAGATCGCCGAGAGATACCGACGCCGCGACTATCCTCTGGGGATCGGCTACGGCAGCCTCATTGGCACGGCGCGCAACCTCATCGGCTTTGAAAACACCGCTCTCTTCGTCTGCACCGACCCGGAGTTGATGGAAGACATCGTCGAGACCTTCTGCGTTTCCTCCCTCCAGACCATCGAGCGGGCGCTTCAGGACGTCGCCTTCGACTACGCCGCCGGCTGGGAGGACATCTGCTTCAATTCCGGTCCGGTCGTCGGCGTGCCATTCTTCCGCAACGTCCTCACGTCCCGCTACAAGCGAATCGCCGAAATGCTGAACCTGCATGGCGTGGACATCGTCCTCACCGATTGCGACGGCAACTTGACCCCCATTGCGGGCTGCCTCCTCGACGGCGGGGTGAACACCCTGTTTCCCGCTGAGGTGCACGGGGGAACCGACCCGGTTGCGTTGCGCCGCACGTACGGCCGGGAACTGCGCGTCTGGGGCGGCGTTGATAAGATGATCTTCCTCAAGGACCGCGCGGCGGTCGATCGCGAGCTCGAGCGCCTGCGTCCGGCCATCGAGGAGGGCGGCTTCATCCCGACCGTCGACCACCGCGTCCAGGCGAACGCTTCGCTGGATCTCTACAAGCATTACCTGGACCGCAAACGCGAGTGGTTCAACGTGGGGGGCGAGCCGAAGTACTGACGCGCCGGCGTCCGTGAATGCGCTCGTGAATGCGCTCGCCGGGTCTGCCCCGTCGCGCGCCGAACGAGCGGCAAGAGCCCGGCCATGAATCTGAAAGCCCGGCCATGAATCTGAAAGAAGAACTGTTTCGCGTCGTCTCAGCCTTCAAACCCGTTTCTGCGGGACGTGTGGGATAGTCGAGAGAAACATCTTGTAGAGGACCGAGAAATTCGGGTCGTCTCCAGAGCGGGACTGGCCAAGATGAAGCGCGCCGCCGGCAGGCCGCAAGATCTTGCCGATCTTGCGGGACTCGAGATGGAAAACGACGAATGAACGCGGAAAGCGGACGAATGAACGCGAAAAGCGCAAAGAGCGTCAGCCGGGGCGTTGGGCGGGACATGGCGCCAGAGGCGATTGCGCGGCGCCTTGACATCGCCGGCCAGCTTCATGAGTTGGCAAGGTGTCTGAGCAAGACAAGGAGAATCGGCCCCGTAGAACGGGAATCGCGCGGCGTTGACGACGCTCCAATCGAGAGGGAGGAATAGAGGAGTCGCGGTCCCAGACGCCTGATGCTCTCTCGCGGACGCCTGACGCTCTCGTGCGTTGCGTCGGGAGTCCGCCAATGCCGTCGCCATGCGGACTCAGTTGGGTTTCATCCCCGCTCCCGCCCCTCGCCCGTTGCGTCGGGAGTCCGCCGATGCCGTCGCCGCGCTTGTGCGCCCTCGCGCCGCGGCGGGCCTCGTCCTTGCTCCCGGCGGGCCTCGTCCTTGCTCCCGGCGCTTCCTTGCCGACGGCCTTGAGACGTTCGATGACGTCCCTCGGCGGCGCAGGACAATTTCAGAGTCTTTGGATTGCGACGGCTTGCCGTCGCTTTGATCGGCCAGAGCAGGCAGGCGGGGGTTTCGCCCCCATCCGAACGAGGTTTGGCGCCGCGGCAAGCCACCGCGCCGGGAAAGCGCAGGCAAGCCTGCGCGCTCCCAAAACCGCCCCTTCGAGGCGGAAGCGGTGACTTTGAAACTGCCCTGCCGGCGGCGCGCGTCCTCTTCTTCTGGCTTGACTTCGTTCCTCGGTGCGTTATGATGGCCAAACCGGCGCGAAGCGGCTCAGTTAAACAGGGCCTTTGCGGACGCTCACGCGCCGCAAAAACCCTTAAGACGTTGGCCAAGAAATGATGGAAGGAAAATGGGATGATTTACACCGGTTCTGACGAACGATCACCACTAGTCCGAGTCGCCGTCTTCTACGATGGCTCCTTCTTTATGGCGGTCAGCAACTACTACCGCTACGTACACGGCAGAAAGGCGAACATCACATTCACCGGATTCCAGGAATTCGTCCGGCATAAGGTCTCGGAGAAGGAGCAGAGAGATGTTGCATTCTGTCAAGTTGTTGAGTCCCACTTTTTCCGGGGTAGATTCTCACTGACCGCAGCGAAGGCTGCAAATGCGCTTGAATCAGATCGTTTTCTCGATCAACTCCTCATGTGGGCCGGAATCGTATCCCACTACTACCCCATGAACGAAACCAAAACGCCCCCCGAGGAACAGGGAATTGACGTATGGTTAGCTCTCGAAGCTTACGACTTGGCGGTGCACAAACCCTTCGACGTTCTGGTGCTCTTTGCTGGAGACCAGGACTTCGTACCTCTGGCTCGCAAGGTCAACGGTATAGGCACCCGTGTCATGCTCATTGCTATGGATTCGCACTGGAAAGATACGACTGGGAAGGATCACACCATCCGCACCTCTCAAGCACTGATCGAGGAAGCTTCGTACCCCATCATGTTGAACCAAGAGGTTGATTCACGGACGGCGAAAGGTGATAGGATCATAGACGGGCTATTTCAGAAATAGGCCGACAACCAGTTCAAGCACGACGCGCTATCGCGCGCGGCTTAACTGGGGCGTTGGGCCGCAAACAGAAGGTACTACATGAACGATCTTGATACCTACAAGGACTTCACCGAACGCCTGAAGCTCCTGGTCAGCAAGCACCCGACACTGATCACCACAACCCTGAGCAACATCTTTACAATGCGCCTGATCGGAAACAAGACGCATGGCGACCTTGCCGAAATCGCCATCGCCGAGTTCATCAATCAGTATATGTACGACTTCCGCTCTGTTCATGTTGGCAAGGATCTTTACCGCGCCAAGTCACAGGAAGAGGACATCAAGATCATCAACGAGATCACCAAGGCTGAATTTCCGGTCAGCCTCAAAGCATACGGAGACGGTCCTCTCCAGCTTTCAACGGACAAGACCTCCTCGATGTTCCCACGACTACAGTTGGAGGGGCCTGAAATCTACGATGCCAACAAACTGAAAACGATCTTTGACGACACTGCCTTTTCGGCATTCACCGCCATCAACGTACTTCCGCTCATTTACGACGAGAAAGACCAACGGTGCAACATTCTTGTGTTTGACAGCATGCGTGCTCGTGCTGCAACCGCCCGGATTGCGTTTGAGTCTGCCGGCCGAGGGAGGAAGCACCCGGT
>DATKZW010000603.1:0-2012 GCA_035527775.1 Sumerlaeia bacterium
AAAGGCAGTCTTCAGGAGTCCACCTTCCATCTCCTCGACAACGCCGGGTTTCGATTCTCCGTCCCCTCGCGCTCCTACTACGTCACCAGTGACGACCCGGAGATTCGCGGCCTCCTGATTCGCGCCCAGGAGATTGCGCGCTACGTGGATGAAGGGGTCCTCGACGCGGGAATCACGGGCGTGGACTGGATCAGAGAGAACGGAGCGAAGGTCCACGCCGTGGCGGACTTGGTGTACGCCAAGAATACGATGCGGAAGCCGCGATGGGTCCTGTGTGTGCCGGAATCGTCGCCCATCCAGTCCGTCCAGGAGCTTGAGGGAAAACGCATCGCCACGGAAATCGTCGGCGTCACCAAGCGGTA
Organism: Sumerlaeia bacterium; assembly: GCA_035527775.1. Taxonomy (GTDB): domain Bacteria; phylum Sumerlaeota; class Sumerlaeia; order UBA8349; family UBA8349; genus DATKZW01. The sequence continues at coordinate 363 of DATKZW010000603.1, forward strand.
CTTGCGCAGGCATGGCGTGAAGGCGGAGGTCGAGTTCTCGTGGGGGGCCACGGAAATCAAGGCGCCGGAGTTCGTCGACGCCATTGTCGAGATCACCGAGACCGGCCGTTCCCTCCGCGCCAATAATCTGCGCGTCATCGACACGGTGCTCGAGACGTGGAACCAGCTGATCGCCAACCGCGAAGGTTGGAAGGACCCGTGGAAACGGGAGAAGATCGAGAACATTGCCATGTTGCTCGAAGCGGCCATTGCAGCCCAGGGACAGGTCGGCCTGAAACTCAACGTCGAGAAAAGGAACCTGAAGAAGGTTTCCTCGCTGCTTCCGAGTCTCCACGCGCCGACCATTTCCCATCTGGGCGACGCCGGGTGGTACGCCTTGGAGGTGATCATCGAGGAGACGGAAGTCAAACGCCTCATCCCCGCCTTGAGACGCGCGGGCGCGCGGGGCATCATCGAGTATCCCCTGAACAAGGTGATCTACTGATGCGGCCTGCGGTTTTCTCCGTGGGGGTTCTGCTCTTCGCGTGGACGCCGTTCTCCTGCGTCTTGGTTGGAAAGCCCGCGCCGGCGCCCCGCGAAGAGCCGGCGCGGATCGCGCCCAAGGACTGGACGCGGATCGATGCGGGGGGGATTTTCACTTTCCGCGCGCCGCCCGACATGCGGCGGCAGCGGGTCCCGCCCGTCGGTTCCTATTGCGAACGATACGAAAGCGGCCGCCTGCAGTTGCTCGTCCTGTACGGACCCGATGTCGGCCCGCTGGCAAGGCAATTCCCTGGCAAGATAGGAGAGATTCTGAGCGCCCGGAGGATTCCGGGGAAGCGGGGCGAGCCCCTGAACGGCGAGGCCGAGAGGACGGGCGGCGTCCTCACCATTCGCGAGATCGGCGGCGAACAGGCCGAGTTCTTCACCTATCGCTCCCTGAGTCCCTTCGAATCCATTGCGGCCGCGCGGCTCCCTTCGTTGACGCGGTCTCATGGAACGCGAGAAGGGGGCGCCCTCAGCGTGTGGATACGGTGCAAGGGACCCGAAGACCTGGAAAAAGCAACGACGATTCTCGATTCGATCGCTTTTCCCGGGGACGAAGTCCACGACGCGCCGCTGCAGCCCGGAAACGAGAAGCCCCCTGACGGAAGTCCGACGGAAAGCCGAGAGTGAGTCGCCTTCCTTCCCTCTGACCGAAGCCGCAGGCAAAGAAGAGCCCCCAGAAGCGCGGAAGGCCAAAGCCAGGGGATCGGGGAAAACATTATGACGACAATCGCCATTATTCCGGCTCGTTACGGTTCGGTTCGCTTTCCCGGCAAGCCGCTGGTCAACCTGGCGGGCAAGCCGCTGATCGCGCACGTTGTCGATCGCGCGCGGGAGGCGAAGCGAGTGGACGACGTGATCGTGGCGACCGACGATGAGCGGATCGCGCGCGCGGTCCAGGCGCACGGCGCTCGGGCCGTCATGACGTCGGCTGATTGTCCCAGCGGGACGGACCGGATCGCCGAAGTGGTCGCCGCGCTGCCCGACGCGCGCATCATCGTCAACGTCCAAGGGGACGAGCCGCTGATGCCTCCCCACGCGATCGACCGCGCCGTCGAGGCCTTGGAAAGCGATCCCGACTGCGCCGTCTCGACCGCCATGATCCGTCTGACGAGCGAAGCCGAT
>DATKZW010000604.1:0-5836 GCA_035527775.1 Sumerlaeia bacterium
GCCTGGCCGCCGTTTCGCTGCTAAGGCCCGAGTACTATTGGGCCAGCATCGCCTTCTGCATTTACATCCCTTTCAGCGGGGAATACCCGGGAGATTTCGGCCAGCTCATCCTCGGGATCAACTTCACCAACTTCCTCATGATCCCCCTCGTTCTCCAATGGGCGATGCAACGGCCCTATCTCAATGAACCCCTCGTCCGCCGCCACGCGCCCGACCTGCCTCTCGTCTTCTTCTGTGTTCTGAGCAGTGTTTCCGTCCTCCGGGTTGGGATAGAGGAGGGCAACAGCGACTTTTTCGAGCAGTTCGTCCGCCTCAAGCGATGGTTGATGCCGTTTCTTATCTACTTCATCTACGTCAATATCGCCCGCAACGAAAAGGGGGTGCGCTACGTCATTGTCGCCCTTTGCACGGCGCTGACCGCCATCGCGATTCTCACCATAAAAGAGTCCTTCGACATCGGTCCGGGAGGCTCGTGGGACAAGATCCGCATTCGCGGCGTTCTGGGCGATCCCAACAGCACGGGAGCGTTCTTCGTGTACTATGCTCTGATTTTCCTGGGGTTCTTCCTGTGCAACTGGCGCGACCGCCGTTACTGGCTTCTGCTGATTCCCTTTGTTTTGTGTGGGCGGGCGATGACGCTGGCGAACTCCCGTGGCGGAATCATCGCGTTCACCCTGGCCACTCTGGCCACCCTTTGGATCCGCTCGAAATGGCTCTTTGTCGCAGGGCTCGCCGTCGTGCTTCTCGGCTTGAAGTTTCCCCAGTGCCTGCCGGAGACGATCTCGGGGCGCTTGATCTACGGAACGGTCCAACCTTTGCCCACCCACATCGAGACGGGCGACGCCGTCGAGCAGCCCATGGCGGAGCGCCTGGACGCGAGCGCCCAGGGACGCCTCGCCATTTGGTCGGCCGGAATGCGGCTGTTTCTTCAGAAACCGTGGTTCGGCCACGGCTACGGGGAGTTCCCCAAGAAAGTCGGCTATTACGACCCGATGGTCGGTTGGCGCGATCCGCATAGCGCGTACCTGGGCATCGCGGCCGAGATGGGGGTCTTCGCCCTGTTCTTCTTTCTCCTCACCTTGCTGCTGGTCCTTCGCTCCTGCCTCCACGTCTATGCCCACGCCGCGGACTCTTTCATGCGCTCCGTGGGCCTCGCCGGCGTGGGCATGATGATGGGCGTCCTGTCGGCCAACTTCTTCGGCTCCCGCCTGGACACAACGGAGCTCACCGCCTATCTCTGGATTCTGGCCGCCATCGTCGTCCAGTACGACCGCGAGCTCCGGATCGGAGATCGGGAAAGGGTGGTCAGAGGACGCCGCATCGTCGTTGATCCTTGGCAAGAGGAAGCAGAGGAAGAAGAAACGGTTTGACCTCTTTTCAGGGAAACGCCGCTCCTTCGGGCAGCCCCGACACTCTCCGGGTTGCGCTGGATGTTCGGGTCCTCCAAGGGGAGGACGCGCGAAGAGGCATCGGCCACTATACGCGCGGCCTCACCGAGACATTGCTGCGTCGCGCCGCATGCGCACAGCCGGGGGCGGCTGTGCCACACAGCAACGAGAACGCTCTCGAGCCACGGTTCGAGTACGTTCTCGTTGCCGATAAGCGCCTTCCCCCGCCGGATCTCGACGCCCCCGGCGCGCTCGATGTCGTTTCCATCAGTTCCCCCGTTGCGCCCGGCTCCTGGCTCGCCAGACTGCGAGGAGCCATAGACAAAGCTCTCGCCGGCACGACAATTCCGCGTGACGCGGCCGCTCTGGCTCGCGCCGCGGGAAGGCGCCGCGCTCACGTTCTTCACATTCACAGCCCCCTCCACGGCCCCTTCAACTGGACGCCGCGGCGCCCGGCTCCCCTTGTTGCCACGGTTTACGATCTCATTCCCGCCTTGCATCCCGGAGAGTTTCTCGAGCGATGGCCCCCGGCGGCGCGCAGACGCTATGAAGAACGTCTGCAATCCCTCGCATCCTGCTCCGCTCTGCTGGCCATCTCGAAGTCCGTTGCTAGGGACCTGACCGAGTTCGCCGCCGTCGAACCAGACCGCATTGCAGTTGCATACCCGGGCGTGCGCGGCGAACTGAGAAATCTCCTCGTCGCCGCCCGCCATGAGCGGGAGGATTATATCCTGTCTTTTGCCTCTCGGAATCCTTCAAAGAACACCGACCGTTTTCTCGAGGGCTACGCCTTGATGGCAAAAGAGGGCGCCGCAAGGCCCCCGCTCCGTCTGATCGGCCCCGATGACGCTGAACTGCGCGAATGGGTCCGCGTCCGGACGCTCGAATTGGGCATTGCCGGCGAGGTCCGCTTCCTGGGACGCGTTTCGGACGGGCAGCTCGCGGAGCTCTACCGGCGCGCCGCTCTTCTGGTTTTGCCCTCCCTCGCGGAGGGTTTCGGGTTGCCGGCTCTGGAGGCGATGGCGTGCGGGACGCCGGTCGCTGCGTCCGACGTCCCCGTCCTGCGCGAAGTCATCGGCGACGCAGGCGTCTTTTTCGATCCGCGAAGGCCGGACGATATGGGTGACTGTTTGGCGGGGATCGTCCATGATGCGGATCGTTTGGCCCTGCTTTCTCGAAAGGCGTCGCAACGGGTTCAGTCCTTTTCCTGGGAGAAGACGGCGGAAGCCGCCGAAGGCGTTTACCGGCGCGTGTGCTTATCCGGAGGGGGAGCGAGGGCCGGCCCTCGGGACTTGACGGGGCGGAGGCAAACGTGCAAGAAGGTGGAGTGAAGTTCCCGGAGGAGACCGCCGGCTCGAGCGCCGACGCCGACGGACCGGGGCCGCTCAAGTTCCAGATCGTCGGCTCCGGGAAGCGCAACGATGAGTCCCGCTAGACCGGAAATCCTCTACTTCGGCCCTTCAGACGCCGGGCGGAGTTCTCTCGCCGGCTACTCGCGAGACTACGCAGCCGCTCTGCGAGGGAACAAGAACGTCGACGTCGTACCCGTTCTTGACCCCAGCGTTCCCGAGCGCTTGGATGGCGCGGAAAGCGGACTCCGGCCCGTCAAGCGTGAGGTCGTGAGGTCTCTGAAATCAGGCGGGGCGCTGGAGAACCAGATCCTTCACGCCGAGATCGGCCCTCTCACGAAGCGCGAGTTCTGGGCGGCCCACTATGCCGCCCGCCTCAGGCCCCGCAGCCCGCTGTGTGTCGTCTTTCACGATCCTCCCAATCTGACTCCCCCGGTGCGTCCTCCCGCCCCGCCGCGCAAGAGCGGCTTCCTGGAACGCTTCATCACAAACGTGTCGCAGAACCTCTCCGTCTACGGTCAAACAGGAGTCGAAGAGGCGTTTCTCCGAAGGATATCGGTTTTCCTCTCCCTCTCCCGGCGGGGGTGCCGGTTGCTGGCCGAGAGACATCCGGCCTACCGGCACAAGATCGCCTACCTGCCCCCCGTGTGCACTGGGCCGATTCCCCAAGGTCTCGAACCGAACAGGAAGAAGGTCACCGACGTGGTCGAAATCCTGGTCTTCGGTTTCCTGCGGCCCGACAAGGCGATCGAGGAAGTGGTTGAGGCGCTGATGGAGGTCCACCGCGTCACGCCGCTGGTCAGCCGAGCCCGGTTGCGAATTCGCGGAATTGTGCCCGAAGACAAAGAAGCGAAGAAATTCACAAAGGACTTGGCGGAGCGGATCCGCAAGCTCGGGGCGCGATGGTTGGTGGACTTCAACCCGGGACTGCTCGGCGAGAAGGACGTCGATCAACTGCTGAGAGAGACCGATGTTCTCGTTCTGCCTTACAGCCGGGGGAGCTGCAATGGGGAAAGCATCACGCTGTTGCGGGCGCAGGCCTGGGGGGTGGCCGTGATCGCCAGCGACGCGGGGTGTCTGGGCGAGATGATCGAACACGGTCGCCAAGGCATTCTCTATCCGCCCGGAGACGTGAACGCCCTCGCGCAGGCTCTGATGGATCTGCTCAAGGACCCGCAACGCCGCGTGGAACTCGCCGCAGCCCTGCGCGAGCGCGCCTTGCGCGACCATTCGCCCGACCGGGTCTCCTCCATTGCCTTGGATCTGTACCGCGAGGCGCTCGCCGCCCGAGACCAGGAGCGGCCTTTCGAGGCGCCCGCAGCGATGCGGTTCGACGAAGGCGGCGAGAATGAGTGAGGCCGCCGATTCAGCGGACGCGCCGGCGCCCAAAGACGCTCCGGGAAGCCGCGAGTGCAGCGCCCGCGCGGACGGCAGTCCTCCCAACGTCGGACCTCTTCCCAAGACCCCTCCCCGCGTCACGGTCATCATCCTCAACTGGAACAGCGAACGCGACACGATCGAAGCCGTGCGATCGGCCGCGCGTCTGGACTGCCCCGGCTTCGAGATCCTGGTCGTGGACAACCACTCGCGTCCCGCCTCGCTCCAAGCCATCCGCGAGGCCTGCTCCGACGTGCAATGCGTCGAAACGGGAGACAACCTGGGATACGCCGGCGGCAACAATTTCGGCCTGCGGCTGGCTCTCGAACGGGGCGCCGACTTCTGTCTGGTCCTGAACAGCGACGTCACCGTTGACCCGGCCATGCTGCGCCGCCTCGTCGCGCGCGCGGCGGCCGATCCGTCCCTCGCCGTGCTGGGTCCGGACGTCTACCGCCATGACGATCCGACGAGCCTTTTCTACCCCGGTTGGGAAATCGACTGGCGGCGATGGCTGTTCCACCGAGTTCCCCGCGATGCTTCGCTCGCCGAAGTGCGGGAGGTGGACTACGTCCAGGGGTGCGCGATGCTCCTGCGCGCCTCTTTTCTGAAAGAACACGGCCTGTTTGACGAACGCTACCATCTCTACTGCGAGGACGCGGACCTCTGCGTTCGCGCGCGCAGGGCGGGCTTCGGGTGCGCGGAGATTCCGGCGGCGCGGGTCTGGCACAAGGGATACGCTTCGGCCGGAGGCGCGCAATCCCCTCTGAAAACGTACTACGGTCTGCGCAATCGGCTCCTTTTCATCGCGAAGCACGCCCCGCGCCGAAACCGCCTGCCACTGCGCGCCCATTTGCTGCTCTGCGATGCGGGCGGGCAGATGCTGCGTGCGTTGGGGCGGATTGCGCGAGGGGACGCCAGGGGCGGCCTGGCGCAGGCTCGCGCCCTCGGGCGCGCGATTCTGGACTGGCTCCGCGGACGCTACGGCCCGGGTCCCGCGTGGCTCTTCCGGGGCTTGGGTGACTGATAGCGAGGCAGTTGGTCCTCTGTGGCCGAAAGCGCTTGCGCAAAGGGCGCCGGGAGATCCAGAATTCCGGACATGATTCGGCAAGGCAAACCCGTGAACGGCAATCCGGCGACCTTTATGCGGCGACGCGAGTTCCTGGCGATGGCGGCGGCGGGGGCGTCGTGTCTGGCGGCCAGCCGCTTGGCCGACGCGCAGACGGGAGCAAGTTCCGTTCAACCGGCAAGGGAGGGCAAGCAAATGAAAAAGTGCACATACTGGATGCACGGATTCGGCGGAGACGACGCGAAAGCGACGGCCAAGACGCTGAAGGAGACCGGCTTCGACATCGTCGTCGCGGGAGGCGAGAAGACCATCGAGGCGGTTCGCGCCGAGGGGATGGCGAGCTGGGTCTGCGGCGGCGCCTTCGGCTTGGGCGATCTCAAGGACGACGACTCCGTTCGGGCCCGCGATCTCGACGGCAAGCCGCAGACGTGGTTCGGGTCGGGCTGTCCGAACAACTCGACGCTCCGCGACCGCAATCTGAAGAGCTACGAGGAGATGGCCGCAACGCAGGGCGTGTCGGGAATCCTGGTGGACGGCTGCCGGTTTGCCTCTCCCGCTTCGGGACGCGACGCCTTTTTCACGTGCTTCTGCGGCGCCTGCCGCGAAAAGGCGGGGCGGCTCGGGATCGACTTCGAGCGTATGAAGAGCGACGTCGC
>DATKZW010000605.1:0-3257 GCA_035527775.1 Sumerlaeia bacterium
GGAACACCGCCCGCTCGAGGGTTTCGTCTTCGCCATCTCCCCGTTCAATTTCGCCTCCATCGCGGGGAACCTGCCGACCTCGCCGGCGCTGATGGGCAACGCCGTCGTCTGGAAGCCCGCCTCGACGGCCGTCCTGCCCGCGTACTACATCATGAAGATCCTGCAAGAGGCCGGCATGCCCGACGGCGTCATCAACATGATTCCCGGCCCCGGCCCCACCATTGGCCCGCCCGTGCTGAACCATCTGGATCTCGGCGGCGTGCATTTCACGGGATCGACGTACGTCTTCTCGACCATCTGGCTCGCCATCGGTTCGGACATTCGCAAGTACTTCTCTTACCCCCGCATCGTTGGGGAGACGGGAGGGAAAAACTTCATTTTCGTGCATTCTTCAGCCGATGTGGACGTTCTTGTGGCCGCCGTCGTCCGGGGCGCGTATGAATATCAAGGCCAGAAGTGCTCGGCCGCAAGTCGGCTCTACGTTCCCGACACCACGTGGCCGCGGATCAAGGAGCGACTTCTCGATCGGATCGCCACGATCCAAGTGGGCGACGTGTGCGATTTCTCCAACTTCATGAACGCCGTCATTGACCAAACCGCCTTCAAGACGATCTCCGAGTACATCGAGCTCGCCCGCAAGGACCCCAACATGGAGATCCTCTGCGGCGGAACGTATGACGACTCGGAGGGGCGCTTCATTCAGCCGACCGTCGTTGAGAGCAAGGACCCCCACTCCAAACTCATGTGCGAAGAGATCTTCGGTCCCGTCCTCACGGTTTACGTCTACCCCGAACGGGAGTACGAAGAGGCGCTCGCGCTGTGCAACACGACGAGCCCCTACGCCTTGACCGGCTCGATCTTCGCCCAGGACCGGTTTGCCATTGTCAAGGCGGCGCGGGCGTTGCGCGGGGCGTCGGGCAACTTCTACATCAACGACAAGCCGACGGGCGCCGTCGTCGGTCAGCAGCCCTTCGGCGGCTCGCGCGCCTCGGGCACGAACGACAAGGCGGGCAGCCGCCTCAATCTCGAGTGCTGGATCTCGCCGCGGGCGATCAAAGAGACGTTCCTTCCGCCGACGGACTATCGATATCCCTTCATGGCGAAGGAGTAGCGGGGGCAGACGCTCTTCTGCAGGACGGAGGCGGTCCACGATGGATGACATTCTGCGCGTCTGGCCCATCGTTTGTCAGTTCGGAGTTGGGGCGCTGTTGGGCCTTGTGGGAATCTGGGGCGGGATGCGCGGGGGATACGTGAACCTCAGGAATCCCGCCGACCGGCGCGTGATCTACGTGCTCATCGGCGGGTACCTTGGGATGCTCGCCTTGGCCTGCGCGTTCACCTTTTGGGCGCCCGACTGGGCGCCGGGAGGCGCGCCATGAACGCGCGCTTTCTCGGCACGAACCTCGATCTCGTCGTCATTCTCGTCTACTTCGTCGCCGTCCTCGGATTCGGCCTTTGCTTCGCGCGTTACACGGCGACGACGAAGGACTTCTTCTTCGGCGGGCAGCGATTCTCGTGGTGGCTCATCGCTTTCTCGTGCATTGCGACGACAGTCGGCAGCTACAGCTTCGTTAAGTACAGCGAAGCCGGTTTCCGCTACGGAATATCGAGCACGCAGACCTACCTGAACGATTGGTTCTGGATGCCGCTCCTCATCCTTGTCTGGATCCCCATCATTTACTTCCGGAGGATTCAGACGATTCCCGAGTACATGGAGCGGCGCTTCGACGCGAAGACGCGCGTCGCCGCCACCTGCATCATCCTGCTTTACATCATCGGCTACATCGGCATCAACCTGATCACTCTGGGTCGCGTCCTGGAGGAACTGCTGGGATGGGACGTGTTCTGGGGCGCCGCGGCGACGGCGGCGGCCGTCGCGCTTTACGTCTTCATCGGCGGCCAGACGTCGATCATCATGACCGACCTGGCTCAGGGCGTTATCCTTCTCCTCGCGGGTCTGGGGCTCCTCGCCGTCGGCATCGTCCACTTCGGCGGCTTCGCGGATTTCTGGGCGCTCCTTCCCCGGGAACACAAGTTCGCTTTCTCCGACTTCGACGCCCCGGCCCAGTTCAGTTTCATCGGGATCTACGTGCAAGACGGTCTCGCCAACACCGGGGCGCTCATGCTGATGCACCAAGGTTTCATCATGCGCTTCCTCTCGCTCAAGAGCGTGAAAGACGCGCGGAAGATGGCCGTCTGTTGGATACTGGTTCTGGCGCCTCTCGCCGCGGTCGCCACCAGCGGAGCGGGGTGGCTCGCGAAGGCGCTGGTCGTGAAGGGGGATCTGCCGGAAATCGGCCCCGAGGACGCTTTCGTTCAGGCCGCCCACTTCCTCTGCGCGCCGGGCGTCTACGGTTTCGTTCTCGCCGCGCTCACGGCGGCCTTGATGAGTACGGCCGACACGCTGATCAACGCCGTCAGCGCCCTGTTCGTCAACGACATCTGGCGGCCTTACATCCATCGAAAGGGGAGCGATCGGCAGCATCTCCTTGTGGCGCGGATCACAAGCCTTTGCGCCGCCGCCCTGGGATTGGCTCTCGTGCCGATCTACATGCACGACACCATCTACGGCGCTCACGCCATGTTCACCGCCGCCGTCACGCCGCCGCTCGTCGTTGCCATTTTCCTCGCGATCCTGTGGCAGCGCTACACCCCCGCGGCGGCCTTTGTCACGGTCACGGGGGGAAGCGTCTTGATCGCTCTGTCCTTCGCGTGGCCCGACGCGTTGGTGGGACCCTTCGACTTCGGGATGGGCGAGGGCAGTTACAAGTTCATGCGTTCACTCTTCGGCCTCACGGTTTGCGGGGCTTTGGGGATAGGAGTGACGTGTTTCACAAGACCCAAGCCCCTCTCCGAGATCCGGGGCATGGTTGCCGGCACGCAACTCGACGCGGCGCGCGATTTCAAAGGAGGAGAGCCGAACACGCGTCCCGGCGGCAAGGCGCGCCTTCGCGTGAAGATCGACAAGACGCTTGCCGAGACGGACCTGGCGGTCCTTCCGAAGTCGGCGCTGGACGAAATGGCCGCCGACCCCGGCGATCTGCTCTACGCCAGCCACCCCAGTTGGTGGTACGGGGGACTGCGCTCCGTTCACCTGCGCGCGGGCGAGCCGGGCCAGGAATGGCTCCTGCGGATCGGCCCCGAATCCGCGAAGACGGCGCACCTCTCCGATGAACAGGAAGCCACTGTCGAGAAGATAATGTAGGCCTTGGGGAGCCGGGATCGCAGACGGGGCCCCTTCTCGATGCCAGACTCAT
>DATKZW010000606.1:0-7649 GCA_035527775.1 Sumerlaeia bacterium
CACGAAAGCGAAGTGCAGCAGGACGATGCAGTCCGCTAAGAAGCGATGCAGCATGCCGTTCTTCTTTCGCCCCCCGCCGAGCGGCGGAGGCTGTCTCCCTTTTCCTCGGCTATTCCACGTCTCCCGGGAAAGTCCCGGGAGGAAGCAACAGGACTCTCTCGTTCCTGCGGGTCTTGAAGGTGAAGCGTTCGCCCTCGAGAGTCTCCGGTTCCCCGCGCGGTCGTTGCAGGATCGCTTTCCGGCCCGGCCAGGGGTTCTGGACCGTGCAGTCGCGCCCCTTCTCGCTCAGGATCTCGACATGCTGCACCTCGCCGTCTCGGTAAGCGCTGGAGACGAGGAACGCGCCGACGGCGCGCAGCGTGCGGAAGCGCGCGGGCCGGTTCCTGGGCCAGACGGGGAAGAGCCGCAGGACGCCTTCGTGGCTCTGCAGCAGCATTTCGTTGATGGCCGACGTTGTGCCGCCGCACGTTTCGATCCCGCCCCCGCCGAAGTAGATGAAGAGATTGGGAAAGGAATGATTCTCCATCTGCTTGCGCAGATTGGCCAGGATCGCCTCCGGGTCGTATCCCACGCGCGCCGCGGCCGTATAGAAAGTGGGAAAGCCGTTGTAGTCGCTCCAGCGATTGAGGACGGTGACCGTGTCGCGACAGACCTTGAGGAGATCGGGATCGGAATCGAGCCCGACGGCGCCGCCGGGCCAGATGTGCTGAATGCCGAGCGTGTTGCTTGGGCACCAATCCATGCCCTTCTCGGTGTAGCGGAAAACCCTCTTGCCTTCGCGCTCCTGGTACGCGTAGTCGGGGAGATGTTCGAGAATGTGACGCCACTTCCCGCGCCGGTCCGCATCGACGCCGAGTTCCTCGCTCGCCTCGATGAGCGTTGCGAAGAGGGTGCGCAAAAGGCCGAGGCTCAGGATCGGGTTGACGTCGCCGCGTTGCCCTTCGTGAATGGCGTCGTTGTAAATCATGTAGCGGCCGTCTTCGAATCGGAGATACCCCTCCCAGAAATCCGCCACGGCAATCATGAACGGGTAGGCGCAGCGTTCGAGGTATTCGCGGTCGTAGGTGTGTCGCCAGCGCATAATCATATTGGTCGTCGCGTACGCGCCGTTCGACTTCTGCCGCCAGAAGTTCGGATCGGAATGGATGCCCCACGGACCGATGCCCACGGGAAAATAGGAGCCGGGCATGCCGAGAAACTCGGCCGCGTATTCCTTCGCGATGGGAAGGAAGTCCATCAGCGGCGGATCGTAGGGATCGGCCAACTCGACGCGATTCGACGAGTAGACGCCCCACCACGGCGCCTCGTAGTTGTAGTTCAAGTGATAGTCGCCATTCCAGTCTGGACGATCGGTCGTGATCCAGTTGCCGAACAGGCCCGGCGCCGCCTTCCCCGTTCGGCTGCAGCACGCCATGATGTAATGCGAGCCGTAATAGAACTTCTCAATGAGTGGGTCGCCGATTTCGATCCGCGATTTCGACCAGAAATCGCGCCACCAACACTGGCGACGACGGTTCAGACCTTCGATCTTTGCCGGCGTGAGGCCCGCGACGCGGCGAACGGCCGCCCGGCGCGGGCCGGCGGGCGCGTCGAGATCGCTCAGGATGGCGGACACGAGAAAGACGCATTGGCCCTTCCGGATGTCGAAGCGCAGGGCGTTCCCCATTCCGTCGGCGCATAGTCTCGTCGGGGCGCCGATGACGCGCGTGGCGATGGCGGCGCGGCGGCCCTCGACGCCTTCCGGGTTCGCTGAGCGCGTGACCCAAAGAACGTCCTCCTCGACGCCGGCGTTCGACGGGCGATTGCTGAGGCGATTCTCGGCGGCCAGCCGTCCGTCCACGTAGAGCCGCGCCGTCTGTCCGTCGAAGACGCCCGCCAGATGGGTCCACTCGCCGGTCTTGACCGCCAAGGGCGCTTCGGCTTGGGCGCCGGCGGCCGTCCAGCGCGGCTTCCCCTCGGACAAGCCCAAACTGAAGGCCTGGTTCCACTCGCCCTTGCTCACGACATAGTTGGCCTGTCCTTTCTCCAGGTTCAGGCTCTCGGGCTTGATCCACGCGGCGACCGTCACCGCGCGCTCGACCTCGAGGTCCCCGGCGTCGACATAAGCGCCCTTCCCGTCGAAAAAGAGGGCTGGACCGAACACGTCGCGTTTCCACGTCGCGCCGCGCGGCGCCCCCCAGTTGCCCGTCCCCGCCACGTCCCACGCGACGCTTCCGCCGGCCTCGCTGAAATCCCAATGCCGCACGAGCGCGCGGCGCACTTGCTTGCCGAGGGAGAGAGTGCGCGCCTCTTCCAAGGAGAGGGCGTCGCTGTAAACGCGCACCTCGTCGATGAGGCCGTGGAAAAACCACCGCCCGCTTTCGCGTTGTTCGCAGCCGACGCAAAGGGGTTTGTCCGTGTTCTCGATCGCGCGGAGTTGCCCCGCCCAGTTCCGCGCGTCCACGGGCACGGGCCGCTCGGTTTCGCAGGCGAGCTCGGTCACAAGCAGGTTCTCGCCTTCGGCGACCCAACTCCTCGCGCGCAACGTCGCCAAGTCCGTCGCGAATTCCCCCCGCACCTCGGCCTGAGCGAGATCCTGCTCCTGATGGTACGCGGCGCCGCGCAGCGCGGGGATTTCCAGGGCGACGCCCCCGACGGTGTTCACGTTCTTGAAATGGCGGCTCCAGAAGTCGTTCTTGCCGATGTAGAACAACTGATATTGCGGTGGACCGGCGACCGCCACACCGACGTCGCCGTTGCCGAGGAGCGGCGCGTCCACGACGGCGCCCGTCGGAATCCGTTGCGGCGGCTCGGAAAAAACGGCTGTGCATCGCGAGACGATCTCCATCGCTTCCGAAGACGGGGCCGTCGCGTCTTTCCCAATCATCGAACACGCTCCCAGCAGAACGCCTCCGAACGCGCCCCCCACAATGAGGGTCCTGCGCAACGTCCCTTTGGACATCGTCTCTCTCCCTCCAACGTCTTTTCGCTCCGTTGCCGGATTTTCCTTCGCACGAGAGCCGCCGAAGGTGCAACAGAAAGCAGCCGAGCGCCGAGATCGCCCGTCGGAGACGGCCTCCCCCGTTCGGTCTCAGTGTGGGAGGCGGCCTCCCCCGTTCGGTCTCAGCCTCGGAGACGGCCTCCCCCGTTCGGTCTCAGTGTGGGAGGCGGCCTCCGGCCGGCGAAAGATCATGGAACGCCGGCGTCTCGCCCCTAGTCGTGTAAGAGCTTCGCCCCAAGGTCCCAACGCTCCAGCGGCAATATGCCGCGCCGCCGAAGGTCTCTTCAAGGGAAAGGTTCGCGCCTCCGTTCTGGCAAAGGCGGTCCTGTGACTCCGCCAGATGATGAGACGCCGGCCCCACGCGGTGAAGTCCTGAACGATCGCCTAGCCGGGAATTCCCTTGAAGGTTCTCAGGAAGGGATGTTATAGATCGCGCCCTGCGTGGAGCCGAGTGTCCCTGAAAGCGCCGCGCCGAAAGGATAGCATCATGAGAAGATACATTCTCGCCGGGAATTGGAAAATGCATCTCGACCAGAACCAGGCCGTGGCAATGGTCAAGGACCTGATTCCTCGGGTCAAAGACAACGCGAAGGTTGACGTTGTCGTCGGGCCCGTGTTCACGTCGATCCCAGCCGTGGTCGAAGCCGTTCGCGGAAGCAACGTCGACGTCGCCGCCCAGAATTGCCATTGGGAGGACTCCGGCGCTTTCACCGGCGAGATCGCGCCCCCCATGCTCAAAGCGGCGGGGGTCAAGTACTGCATCATCGGCCACTCCGAGCGCCGCCAGTTTTTCGGCGAGACCGACGAGAAAATCAACAGAAAAGCCACCGCCCTCTATAAGCACGGCCTCATTCCCATCATCTGCTGCGGCGAACTCCTCGAGCAGCGCGAGGCGGGACGCACGACCGAAGTGGTCGAGACCCAACTGCGCGGCTGCCTGGCCGGGCTGCCCGCCGAGAAGGTCCGCCAGACCGTCATCGCCTACGAGCCGGTCTGGGCCATCGGAACGGGCAAGGTGGCCACGCCCGCTCAGGCCCAGGAAGTCCACGCCATGATCCGCGCGCTCCTCGCCACGCTCTACGACGCCGACCTCGCTCAAGCCGTCCGGATTCAGTACGGCGGCTCGGTCAAGCCCGACAACGTCAAGGAGCTGATGGCCCAGGAAGACATCGACGGCGCGCTGGTCGGCGGCGCGTCCCTGAAGCCCGACAGCTTCGCCGCGATCGTGAACTTTCAGAGATAGCCCCCTTTGCGCACGAAGCGTTTGACGAAGGCGAGGTCCTTCTGGAATTGGCTTCGCTGTCCGGCCGCGTCGGCCTCGTACTCGCGCGCCTTGGCGATGCCGCCCGAGCGCAAGAACTCGACGGCGCGCGAGAATTCCCCTGGGTCGAACCACACGCCGTGGCCGAGGCATTCGTCCACGATCACGCCCGAGACGCGGCCGTAACGGCGGCGCGCCATCTGTTGGCGGCATTGCGGACAAAGACGGTACGGCTGATTCGTCCCGGCATCCTGAACGCCCCTCCGCAGGACTCGCCGGGAGATCTCGGAGGCAGAAGTTCCCCCATCGCTTCTCTCGAACCGCTGAGCCGGAACCGACTCATATAGTTCCTCGAAGCGCTCCCGCACCGCGGACGTCATCCACAAGCCGCTGCAATGCTCGCACGGGTAGACGGTCCACCCGCCGCTTTCGTGGGCGGCGAGCCGCTCATTGCAGCAGGGGCAGACCAGGTGAAGAGGAGCCGGCTGAATGTCGGGCAGGTCCGCGCCGCACCACATGCAACGCTCGCGGCCCGGTTCGAACAGGCGTCCGCATCCGGGACAACGCGGCGAAGAATCCGACGATGGGTCCACGGCTCATTCCCTCCAGAGAGAAGCGCATAGGGGACTGCGCGGAGACAGACTCCAAGCCGGGCGCCCCCCGCCGCGCCCGGCGACCGAGCCTGGCGGGAACCCTCTGCCCGACTGGCAGACACAAGTAAGCGGCTGGCTACTCCAGACGGTACTGTTTCTTCAGGCGGTAGGTCGCTTCGTTGATCTCGCCCCGCTGCCAAGTCGGGTCGGCGCGGAGCTTATCCTCCGTGAGGGTGAGCGAGCCGGTTTCGTCGTAGACCGCCCGGGCCGCCTCGTACCTCGCGTCGGGGATCCACGTCCTGTCGTTGCGATAAAGGGCGCAGCTCGTGGCGCTCAATAGCAGCCCCACGAGAAGCACAGCCGTTCTCTTGGCGAAACCCATGGTGTCTGGACGTCCTTTCTCTCCGGCGGGGTGCGCCCGGGGGCAAGCGCGGAGTCGCTGTGCCCCAAGTCGACGGAGGCTTCTACCCCAGCACGCGCAGAATGACGACGGTGATATTGTCCTTTCCCCCCGCGGCGTTCGCCATATCCACCAGACGGCGGCAGATGGCGCCGAGGTCCTCGTCAGCGGAGGTCAGCGTCTCTTCGATCTTGCTTTCGTCGATCATGCTCGTCAGTCCGTCGGAACACAGCAAGAAGCAATCGTTGTCGCGAAGCTCCAAGTCAAGCGTATCGACTTCGACGCGCGCCCCCGTTCCCACGGCGCGGGTGATGACGTTGCGCAGGCGGTGGGTCTTGGCTTCTTCGGGCGTGATGATGTTGCGCTTGATCTGCTCGTTGACCCACGAATGATCGCTTGTCAGGGCTTTCATTTCGCCGTCGCGCAGCAGGTAGACGCGCGAATCGCCCACGTGAGCGATGCACGCCCTCTCGCCGCGGACCAGCACGCCCGAGACGGTCGTGCCCATGCCGGCGTACAGGGAGTTCTCCCGGCTCAGACGCCCGACCGATTCATTTGCCAGATGCACTCCCTCCTCGAAGACCCTCCTCCATCTCTCCATCTCTTCCGCGGACGAAGCGTCGGGCTCGCGGCCGTCCAGCTCCTCTTGGATGCGACTCTGGATCGCGGAGACGGCCGCGCCGGACGCCACCTCGCCCGCGGCGTGCCCCCCCATGCCGTCGGCGACAATGTAGAGCCCCAGACTGTCCGAGCACACGTAGCTGTCCTGGTTCTCCCTGCGCAGGATCCCGACGTCCGTCAGAGCGCTCGAAGTGACTTGCATGCCGTCTCCCCGCCCTCGCGAGGCTCACCCGGGGTCGCGCCGCGTTGGCCCGGGATCTCCTCAGAGTCCAGAAACTGCTTCGCGCAGGCCCCTGCAACGGGCCGCAGATGAACGGCCTTCTTCGCAGAAAGCGGCCCAAACCATCGATGCTTCGTTTCCGCGGCGATTGAAGAGGGGCGAGGATCTTGCTCGACAGAATGAGATCCTGGCCGATTTCGCGCGCCGCGACTCAAATATACCGAGCTGTTTGGCCAAGATACAACAGGAAATTCCGCGGAATTCCCCCCGCCTTGGCGCCGCTTGTCCCGGCCGCTCGTCCGAGGTCGGATTCCCGGCGTCGGGCAAAAGGCCTTGACCACCCGCGGCAGGACTCCTATACGTCATCGCGACGAGCGGCTCGGCAAGACGCCTCGCGGGGGCGTCCCGGCCCCGGCGTTGGCGGAGGCGTTCACGCTCAGACCCGCCGCCCCGGCCGCGGCGGCTCGATCGCGCCCTTTGATCCCAACTAGTCGAGGCGTATCTCCTGCCTCTCATGATCGACCCTCTGCCTCTCTCTCTTGCCGGCTTTCTCCTGGTGTGGGGCGCCGGTTTCTGGCTTTTCCTCCTCTTTTACAACGTCGGCATCTGCCGAATGGACCGGTCGTTTCTCAAGGGTCTCCTGAAAAGGGTGAATGCCCTCGTTTTCCTCATTGCGCCGCCTGCTCTGCTCCTCGCCTTTCGCGGCGCCCCCTGGGTCGAGGAAGTCCTCTCCTTCTCGCCCCGAAGCGCGCTCTCGCGCTGGCTTCTGGGAGCGGTCGGCGCCATCTGGGCGTTCGCCTTGGCCTGCCAGGCGGCGATCAGCTGGGAGATCCTGCGCCCCCCGTCTGTTCGTCAGCTCGTTTCACGCCGCTCGAAACGAGCTCCTTACGATCCCGCCCCCGAGGACTGGGACCTCTTCCGAGCGCCCCGTCCAGAGGTTTCAGCCGACGGGCGCCAAGCGTCTCCGCCGCCATGTCGACGACGGGTGCGACCCGTCCAGGTCCCTCGCGTGCTGAGGCGGACCGTTCTGAGCCAACTCTACCGCTCAATCGACCAGAGCTATGACCTGCGGGTGGTCGAGATCGTTCTGTGCTTGCCCGCTCTTCCAGCGGCCTTCAACGGGTTGCGGGTCCTTCACCTGACCGATCTCCACTACGGGGCCCTTCTCTCGCCCGGGTACTTCCGTCACGTTGTCCGGGAAAGCCAACAACAGAGGCCCGATCTGGTCTTGGTCTCGGGGGACTTCACCGCCGACGACAACCTCTACCGGGAATCCGTCGAAATCCTCTCTCCCCTCGAGCCGCCCATGGGCGCCTGGTGCATTCGCGGCAATCACGATCACGCGACCGAGCCGCACGTGCTGGCCTACTGGTTGGAGCACTACGGCGTTCGCCTGCTGGCCAATGCCTCCGCGGACCTCGTCCGCGACGGCGAGGTCCTGCGTCTGATCGGCGTGGAGCACCCCTTCTTCCCTCTGCGCGACTGGCAGTCGGTCATGGGAGCGGAGACCCGTCGGGGATTGTTCCGGCTCGCAATCTCCCACACGCCGGACAACGCCGGGCGCTTGGCTTCCT
>DATKZW010000607.1:0-4423 GCA_035527775.1 Sumerlaeia bacterium
GAGGGGGACGAGGGTTCCGCGACGGCTGTCCCCGAGTAACTGGGCGACGCCGGGTCGCGGACTCTTCCAGCGACGACCGCGGGGTCGCCGGAAAGGGGGGAAGAGTAATCCACCGCTCGCACAAGCAAGCGCATCGGCTTCCCCGCCAGTTCGCCGACCAGGGCTTCGAGCCGCCGGCGCTTCTCCGGGTTCTCGATCGCGCCGCGGGATAGAGACCTCTTCGAGATCTCGATCTCCAACTCACCGGCCCCGTCGGCGCAGTCGTTCCGGACCGCGGCAAGGCGGCAGTCCTTCAGGGCGAGCGAGAGTTGCATTCCCAGCCTCTCGCGGTGAGCGAGAACGGCCTCCCAGAGCGCCTGTGGGTTGGCGATGACGCGCCGCCGCTGCGTCGCTTCCACGGCATCTCGCGCAACGGCGCGGTCGGCGCCCGCGGCCGCGCGTTGCATCCCCCCGCCGAAAAGGTCCGGCGTCGCCGGTTCCGGAGGAGGCGGGGCGGCAGGCGGCGCCGGGCCCATGGGCTGGGTCTGAGACCGAGGAACTCGCGCCATCTCAGGTCCCCCGAGCGGGGAGGCGCCGACGCCTGGTTCTGAGCGTCCGGCGGCCATGTCGTCTAGGTTCCGGATCAGATGAACGATGTCGACGACCGGCTCAACGGCCGTCATCTTGACGAACGCGAACTCAAGGTGGATGCGCACCTGGACCGTTTCCTTGATCTGCGCCTGAAGACCCATGAAAACGTTGATGGCGTTCAGCAGCGCGGGATAAGAAAGCGCGTCGATGGCTTGTCCCGTCTCGCTCTGGGTCCAGAGAAGCGCTTTGGCGCGCTCGAGCTTCTCGCCCGTCAGGTGCACGAGGCTTTCGTCCCCCCCTGATTTCAGGATCATCAGGTCGCGAAGGAAACCGAGTAGGTTCTTGACAAAGCGCTCCAGGTCGCGCCCTCGCTCCACGAGATTGTTGACCATCTCGAGCAAGCCTTGTGTGTCGCGCTGATGCAGCATCTCGACCGTGCGGATCAGAAGGTCGTGTTCCACCATGCCGAGAAAGCGCACCGTCTCGTCGAGCCGGATTGTCCCCTCGCTGAGCGCCGCCATCTGATCGAGCGTCATCAGCGCGTCGCGAAGCCCGCCGTCCACGGCCGAGGCGATCGTTTCGAGCGTCGCGCGCTGCTCTCCCGGGTCGATCTCGATCTTCTCGCGTTCGGCCACGTAGGCCAGCCGCCGCACGATGTCCTCGATGCTGATGCGACGGAACTGAAGAGGCTGACAGCGCGACTTGATGGTCTCGGGGATTTTCTCGGGCTCGGTCGTGGCGAACACGAAGATGACGAAGGAAGGCGGCTCCTCGAGCGTCTTCAGCAGGGCGTTGAAGGCGCCCCGGCTGAGCATGTGCACTTCGTCGATGATGTAGATCTTCCTGCGCGCCGAAAAGGGGTTCTGATTGACGGTCTCCTGCAGATCGCGCACGTTCTCCACGCTGTTGTTCGACGCGCCGTCGATCTCGATGACGTCCATCGAGTTGCCCGAAGCGATCGCCACGCACTGCGCGCATTTCCCGCAAGGGGTCGGCGTGGGGCCTTCGAGGCAGTTCAGGCTCTTGGCCAGGATGCGGGCCGTGCTCGTCTTGCCGATGCCGCGCGGCCCGCTGAAGATGTAGGCTTGCGCGACTCTGTTCTGGAGAACCTGCTGCGAGAGCGAGTGGGCGATCTGGTCCTGGCCGACCAGCTCGGAGAAGACCTGCGGCCGGTAGCGCCGCGCGAGGCCGATGTAACCGCCCGAGGACGAGATTGCCATGGCAAGAATGCCGTTCCCGATAACGTGCCGCCCCGCGCCGAGGCGACCGGCTTCGAATATAGGCGCTTCCCCCCGCCGGAATCAACAGGAGTTTTGCCGTCCCGCCGTCCGGCGGGAGAAGGAGAAACCCCGCCGTGTTCGACGGGGCTTCACGGGACCGCCGCGAAACGTTGTCCGGGGGCCGGCTTCAGTTGTTGTGAATGCCGCGGGGGGAGATCATCAGATCGCCGCGGGACTTTGTGCCGTTGGTCGCGTCGTACAGGCCGTTGAGATACAGGGGGTCGTTGTTGTGGATGTAGTAAGGCCAGTTGCTTGCGGGGTCTGACCGGGGTCTGTAGGGATCGCCGCCATAATCGCGCGCGTCATCGGGCCCGACGGACGTGATCCGATACAGAATGCCCGTTTCCCGAGAGCCCTCGTCCAGTACCAGCACGTTGCCCTCATAGTGCCCCCGCCAGTACTCGAAGTAGCGATTGGGTCCCAGGACGTTGACTCTTTCGTTGAACGGACTGGTCGGCACGGACGTGATGTAGGCGATCGGGGAGCTGAGGAACTTGAAACTGTCCACGTCCGTTTGCTGACCAGGGAAATTGTCCGGCACGTAGACCTCGTTGTCCACGCGGTAGGCTTCCTGGGCGAGTTGCATGGCGCGCATGTCGGCCTTGCACGCCGACACTTTGGACCGCGTCTGCGCCTCAAGGAAGTTAGGAACCGCAATGGCCGCCAGAATGGCAATGATGGCCACGACGATCAGGAGTTCGATGAGTGTGAACGCCTTCCGGTTTCTCATAGAGGCTTCTCCTGAGCCGGCGCCGGGGGCGCCGCGCCGTTTCTCCTAGAAGTAAGGGTCGCCGGAGGGGTGCGTCGTCAGGGGCAGGAGCAGGCCCTTGGGCACGCGCCCGCTGCACTTGTACACGTCGCCCCCGCTGCGCGTCCCATTCGTCGGGTCGTAGGTGGCGATGGTTCCCAGCGGCCAGGGAGTGCACCAGGGGTAGTAGCTACCGCCGATGTTGTCCGCCTGGTCCGGCCCGGGAGAGACGAGGATGTAACAGTTGGTGGGGTACATCGCCTCATATTTCCCGCCCTGGATGTTGCTATAGGTGCTCTTGGCCTTGGCCTCGTTGGTTTCGTCGCCGGTGATGATCTGGATGACGTTCTCGTCGCGGCCGACGACGTTGCCCAGGGCGAAGGGATCGCGGATCTGCGCGTCGGTGATGTAGGCGACCGGAGTCGAGAGGGCGATGCCCGCCGAGATGGGCACGAGAGAGAACGCCTGGTAGGAGGGGGCGAAGAGGAGGGGAAAGGTGTTGTAGTCAACGCTGTAGGCGCCGAGGGCGGTGGCCAGGGAAGACATGTCGGAGCGCACGCGCGAGACTTTGGAGCGGACCTGCGCCTCAAGGAAGTTAGGAACCGCAATGGCGGCGAGAATGGCGATGATGGCCACGACGATCAGGAGTTCGATTAGGGTGAACCCTCTCTGGGGTTGCTTGCTCTGGGGCGATCGTGTCAGCACCATCGTCTCCTTCTTTGGTGTTCTGAACTCTCCGGGCGGTTTCCCGCGCCGCCGCGATTTCCCCGCCGGGGAGCGGGTCTGGGCCGGGTCGCGTGTCCAGGCGCCGTTGCTTCAGGGCCCCACCCGGATGATGTCGCCGGCGCTTCGAGTTCCGTTGGTGGCGTCGTATTCTCCTCCACCGTAATAATAGTCGTGGACAAGGTCGGGGCCGATGCTCCACATGAGGTAGCGTCTCCCTTGCCTGTAATAGGCCTCGGCCCACGTGCGCCCGGGTTCGGACCATCCGCCCGAGGCGAGCATGAGCAGATCGGTTTCGATGTGATATCCCCGGCCATAGAGACCGGCGTCTGGGAGTTGCGCGGCGAACGGGCACCGCGGCACTGAGGAAAGGTAAGCGATGGGGGTAGTGAAGAAGTGGAACTCCCAGATGTCGTCGATATGGGGGACGTAGGCGTTGTTGTCAATCTGGTAAGCTTCCATCGCAGTGGCCAGACTGCGGAGATCGTTGTTGACGCGACTGACTTTGCTGCGGACCTGGGCTTCGAGGAAGTTGGGCACGGCGATGGCGGCGAGAATGGCGATAATGGCCACCACGATCAGGAGTTCGATCAGCGTGAAGGCCGATTCCTTCGTGGCGGGCCCGGTTCGTTCTGCGGTCACTTGGCGTCAACCTCCTTGCCCGGAGAATGGAGCGACGATCTAGGCCTAGCGATACGCTGGAGCCCAGGGGTTGTCAATTGAATTCCGGGCGACTGTCCGCGCGGGGGGAGACTGCCAAAGACGGGGGGGAAGGGCGTCGGAACCAAGAGTCCCAAAGGGCGACGACCATGCGGTGTGGCGGGACGAAGCCCAAGGCAAGGGTCGCCCGTCGCAGACGGCCTCCCACATCCCATCCCCCCCGTCGACAGCCCCCCACATCCCATCCCACCGTCGCAGACGGCCTCCCGCGGTTGATCTCAGCGTGGGAGGCGGCCTCCCACATCTCATCCCACCGTCGCAGACGGCCTCCCACGGTTGATCTCAGCGTGGGAGGCGGCCTCCGGCCGGCGAAGCGCGTCGGAGGGGAACCGATTCTCCGAGGCGAAAAAGGCGCAACGCGTTCGACCGAATCCGCGGCGTC
>DATKZW010000608.1:0-13287 GCA_035527775.1 Sumerlaeia bacterium
CCTGGCCGCGCTGGAGCGGAGTCCCGGCCCGACCGGGTTTCGCATCCGGCGTCTCAACCATTTCATGGGCAAGCGCGTTCGTTACTGCGGCTGGCAGAACGATGAGTGCCTGCGGCTCTTCATGCGCGACCAGGGGCGTTACCCGGATCGCGAAGTCCACGCCGACGTGATTCTGAACGGCCCCTCGGGGCGGCTGCGCAACCCGCTGTTGCACTACACCTTCCGGTCCTTCGATCAGTACATGAGGAAGTTCGATCGCTACACGACCTGGGCGGCGGGGGACCGCGCGAAGAGAACGCGCCGCGTTCGATGGCATCATCTGCTTCTGCGGCCGGCCTTTCGTTTTTTCAAGCAGTACGTTCTGAAGCGGGGTTTTCTCGACGGGCGCACGGGTCTGGTCCTCTGCGGTCTGGCCGCTTTCAGCGTCTTCATGAAATACGCCAAACTCTGGGAGCGCCAGGAGCGAGAGAGATCGGGGTGAAGCGGATCTTCGTGAAGAGCGTCAACTGGGTCGGGGACGCCGTTTTGGCGACTCCCATGCTGCGCGCCTTGCGCCGCGGCTTTCCCGAGGCTCATATCACGCTCCTCGCCCGCCCTTGGGTCGCGGACGTTTTCGAGGCGAATCCCGATGTCGACCGCCTGTGGGTCGCCGACGAGACCGCGTCTTTCCGGCGTTTCCGCGAGATTGCCGCGCGTCTGCGAAAAGAGCGCTTCGACCTCGGAATCGCTCTGCCGAATTCCTTCGGCGCGGCCCTGCTGATGACTCTGGGCCGGGTCCGGCGCCGCGTGGGATACCGACGAGACGCGCGCGGCCTCCTGCTTACCGACCCCGTGCCCGTGACTCCCGAGATTCTCCGCGTCCACCAGGTCGAGTACTACATGAACCTGCTTCAGAACCTGTGTGATGTCGGAGGAGTTGAACGCGAGCTGGTCGTCCCCGTTGCGCCCGGGGCCAGAGAGCGCGTGGACGAAATGCTCGGGCGGCATGACATCAACGGCTCGGTTCGGCTGGCGGCAATCTGTCCGGGGGCCACTTACGGCACGGCGAAGCGTTGGATCCCCGAGCGCTTCGCGGCGGTCGCCGATCACATCCAGGCTAGGTGGGGCGCCCGCGTCGCGGTGGTCGGGAGCGAATCCGAACGGGACATCGGAGAGGAGGTCGCGCGCCAGGTCAAGCATCCGGTCGCCGTTCTGAGCGGGAAGATGCCGCTGCGGGGACTCATCGCGCTGTGCGAGCGTCTGCGTCTGTTCGTGACGAACGACTCAGGCGCCATGCACGTGGCGGCGGCTCGGGGCGTGCCTCTGGTGGCCGTCTTCGGCCCCACCGATTGGGCTACTACCGCTCCCTACGGTCCCCGCGCCATCATTGTGCGGACCGACGCGCCCTGCGAGGCGAATCCCTGTCTCCAGCGCGATTGCTCGCGCGACCACAACTGCATGAAAAGCGTGAGCGTGGAGGACGTGATTGAGGCCGTGGATCGACAGATGGAGGATTCCTCACTGGAGGAGCGGACAGGCGAATCCCCCCAGACGCGACGGCGCGAGGAGATCGAGCGGCCGCCGCCTTTCCCGGCGCTTCCTACCCCCATGCCCCAGATCGAAAAGCTGACCGTCCTGCATGTTGACACGGGCCGGGAGTGGCGCGGAGGCCAAAACCAGGCGCTCCTTCTGTGCAAGGGCTTGTCGCGCGTCGAAGGAGTCGTCCAGACGCTCGTCTCGCAGCCAGACTCTCCCCTTTCGAAGCGAGCGGCCGAGGAAGGCGTCGACGTCGTCGCGTTCCCCATGCGCGGGGAGTGGGATTTCGGGGCTGCATGGCGCCTGCGGCGTCTGATCCGCGCCCGGGGGGCCGGTCTGGTGCACACCCACGACGCCCACGCCCACGCCCTCGGTTGGATGGCGACGACCGGACTGACGGACGTATCGCTCGTTGCCGCCCGACGCGTCGACTTCGAGGTTTCACACAATCCTTTCTCTCGCCGGAAGTATCTCTCCCCCCGCGTTCACTACCTGGCCATCTCCACGGGAGTGCGCGACGTTCTGCTGCGGGGAGGAGTGGCGGCGGATCGCATCATCGTGGTTCCAAGCGGCGTCGATCCGGAACGATTCAGCTTCAAGGCTCCTCGCGAGAAAATGCGCGGCGAGTTGGGCGTCGCGAATGAGGCCCCTGTCGTAGGAACCGTCGGGAGTCTGGTCGATCACAAGGGGCACCGCTACCTGATCGACGCCGCGCCCCTGGTCCTCGAGCGTTTTCCCTCGGCGGAGTTCGTGATTGTGGGCGAAGGGGAACTCCGGCGCGACCTCGAGCGCCGGATTCGCGAGAAGAAGTTGGGGCGGAAAATCCACCTTGTGGGCTATCGCCAGGATGTGGAAACCTTCCTGAGCAGCTTCGATGTGTTCGCTCTCTCCTCGCATCTGGAGGGTCTGTGCACCTCGCTGATCGATGCCATGCTGTTCCGACTCCCCATCGTCGGAACGCGGACGGGTGGAGTGCCGGACCTCGTGCGCGACGGGGAAACGGGGCTCTTGGTTGAGCCCAAGGACCCGGGCGCATTGGCGCGGGCCATTGTGCGCTTGCTTGCGAACCAGCAACTCGGGAGCCGTTTGGGAACGGCGGCCCGTAAGCGGGCCCTCGACCGTTTCACCTGCGGGGCCATGGTCGAAGGGACATTGCAAGCCTACCGCTGCATTATGGGCGGCGGATCGTGTTTCTAGCGCTCCTCAGCCACTCCGCATGAAGCGAGCGGTTTCTCCGCCAAGATGAAACACAGAGCCCCTCGTTGCGGCGGGGAACGTTTTGGAGTGCGGCGGCTTGCCGCCTCTTTTCCGGTGCGCGGGCCGGTGCGCCGCCGCAGTCCGGAACGGGCACAGTCACGGGCATATACAGGCCGCTTCCCAGGGGGACTGGATGGGTCAACGACACATGCACGAAGTCCCAGTTCGATTCGCTCCCCTCGAGATCCTCGAGATGTCCCCCGACGCCGTGGGTATGATCGGGCGCCCCTTCTGGCCAAACACCCATAGATCCCGCAGGGGGGACGATGTCCGTTCCCATTCCCAGCGGAATCAGAATTATCCCTTGAAATTCGCCCGGCTTCCGCTATAACCGGTTCGGACCTCTGGGATCACGAGAGCAGCGCCGATGCGAGGGCGATGTGGGGTCCATAGTTCCCCTCGCCACATTGATGCGGCTTCGTTCTTCGCGGGATGCACGAGAAAGCCCCTAAGCCCCGGACAGCGGCGCGAAAAGCGCTAGCCATGGCCCGCTGGATCGCCGAGCGCGACGCGGCCATGTTCCTCTTCTTCTTCCTTTGGATCCTGCTGTGGCTGAACAAGTATCTGGACGCGCCTTTCCACTGGGACGCTGTGGGTTATGTATCCCACCACGCCTACAATATCTACGAGAACAACTTGTTCCCGTTCATCACGGGCGACTACAACGTGGGCCACCCCACCTTGATGTTCTGGGCGCTCGCCGCTGCGTGGAAGATTTTCGGCGTATCGTTGGCCGTGTCGCACATCGTCATCTTCTTAGGCGGGGCCCTTTTTCTCCTCTACACCTACAAGATCGGCCGACGCTTGGGCCTGGGCGGCGCCGCGTTCTGGACAACGCTCATGATGAGCCTGCTGCCGTTGGTCGCGTCCCAGTGCGCGCAACTGCAGATTGACGTCCCGTACGCCGCCTTCTTCACTGCCGCATCGTATTACATCCTGCGAGGCGATCGCCCCGGACGTTTCATCGTCTTCGCTACGGCTATGGTTCTGACCAAGATAACGGGGGTCATCCTCCTCGCGCCCATGGCTCTTTTCGTCCTGGCCCGCTCCATCCGCGCAAGCGGCGTCCACGATCGCCGAGCCCGTCTGAGACGACTAGCCCCTCTTGTCGTTCCCCTCGCCGCTTTGGCGTTGTTCTTGGTCTTGCGGTACGTCTATACCGGTTCCGTTGAGGAGAAGTTCTTCGGCAAGAAGCAGACGGAACTCTCCTTCGATCTGGAGCGTTTCCTTTCCGTGAGCCCATGGCACTTCTGGGCCATCCTCTACCATGGCCATGGGTACGTGCTCCTGGGCTTGGCCTTGGCCGGGGTGGTTCTGACAGCCTGCATTCCCCGGCTTCGCAAACCGGCGTCCGCCTTGGGCCAGACTCTCCCGGCGCCGTCCGGACCCAATGTCAGTCCCGGCGGATTCGCGCTTTACGCCGTGGCCACGGTCGTTATCTACTTGGTTCCCCACGTTATGCGGACGCTTTACGGCCCCATCGCGCGCCACTACCTTGTTTTCTTTCCCTTATTCGCCATGGCCGGGGGTTGGGCGCTCGGCCGGTTCTGGCGATGGAACCGCCCGGTGTCTGTCATTCTGTACGCGGCGATCTGCGCGCTCCTCCTCTTCCACTGGCATCCCAAGTACGCGGAAGACGTTCCCTTCCCTTTTCTGAAACGGTTCCTGACCTATGACGCCGTCGCAACTGGAGCCAGAGAGGGGGAAACGAGCTTTCAGTGGGTGGATTTTGCGAGAACAATCAGACGGATCGCCGACTACGTCGAGGAGACGTATCCCGAAGACGTTGTCATTGTCGCTCATTATCCGGAAGACGTGATGTTCTCCAGATATTACAATGGCTACGTCGCGCATTCGCGCAGAGTGCTTCCCACTTACGACGTGAAGCAGGGCGTGAACATGTACGACCGCACGCAATTCCTGGAAGTCCTGAAGCGGCAGAAGGCGCGCCTCTACGTGCGGAGCTCGAAAAGCACGTCATCCCTGGACATTGAGGGGATCCTCAAAGAGGTCGGCCTGAGACTGGTTAGGCGAGAATCGCTTCGGGCAGAGTTCTGCGAGCTCTATGAGATCCCAGAACCCAAAGAGACGACGAAGGCGCCATGATGCGCTCCGTCGCTGTTCGCGGAGCTCTTCACGAGAAAACAGAGCACTGAGCCGGCGATGACGCGGAAACCGTCGACTGAAACCCCCAGGGATCCCGAGAGACACGAGGCGCCGCCTTGCCCCGAACGTTTCACGCCAGTCCTGCTGCGGCTTTCGGCGATTGCGCTCTTCTTCTTGCTCTTGCTGTGGCAGGACAAACGGCTCGACAGGGCCCTGACTTCCGTGCCGTGGACGCTTTCCGTCACGACGCTCCTGACGGCGCTGCTGATCGGCCTTTTCTTGCGGCGCGCGTGGGGCGATGAGGGGGCGCCAGCCGGCCAGGAACAGAAAGAGCCGCGAACGAAAGAGACGCGGCTGGACCGATGGATTGGCGTAGTGGCTTTTCTAGCCATCTGCTGCCTCGCCTTTCGCGTCCTGCACGATCTCAGCAAACTCTACTGGCGGTCTCCTCTGTCCGCCTATCACGGCGACATGCTGCCCCTGATCCGCAACGCGCTTCACGATTTCTGGCGCGACGGCGTCTACCCTTACCGCCGGCATCACGTCGGGCATTGGCAGATCCCTCTGACTTATCCGCCGGGCCATTGGTTGTGCTACACGCCCGCCTATTTCTTCAAGATGGACCTTCGCTACGTCTCGGCTTTTTGCGAAGTGGCCGTGAGCCTCATTCTCTGCTTTCACGCGTGGCAGTGGCGCAGGCGCATCCGGGGATTCTGGATCTTGGTCCCCATCGTTCTTTTCATCGCCTTCTCGTTTTACTGTCTGCAGCCCATGCGCGTTTTCCAGCGGGCCCTGCATATCGCGCCCTACTGGCTCATCGTGGTTCTTTGGGCGTGGACCACGAAACGCCGATGTTGGCTGACCTCGGCGTTGTTTCTTGGCTGGGCCTGCGTGGCGCGCCCGACCTTCTGCGTCAGTGTCCCCTTCTGGCTGGTTTTCCTTTGGAAGGGACGCCGCGAACTCCCCGTGTGGAGAATGCTCCTTGCCTGCGCAACGACGGGCTTCCTCATCGGCTTTTTCTTCTTTGTGCGAGATCCTGGCGCCTTTCTCGTCGGCGTGGTGAGCTGGTATGAAGAGGGAGCGGCCTACCTGATCCGAGAGCGTCCCGAGCTGGGGATGATGATCGGGTGGTCGGGGCCTCTGGGCGCGGTCGGGCTGTTTCGGTATAAGGTCGCTGTGGGGGCTTTCGTTGTCCTGGTTCTCGTTGCGATTTCCTTCTTTCGTATGCGCACGCCGGACGATCTGCTCGCCTATTCCAGCGTCGGCATGATTCTGTTTCTCATGTTCTCGGTCATTCCTTTCTTTTACATCTTCTATCCCCCTCTCTTCGTTCTGTTTCTTGTTTCCTGGCCGCCTTCCCCGGCGGATCGTTGCGGGGCCAAGCCCAAGTGGATCGCCCAGATCCTTGCGCCCATTCTCGTGTCGGCGGGTCTCACTATTATCGTAGCTCTGAACCAGTGGCTGAAGCTCGGAGGATTCGACGCGGACGGCTATCGCCACGGCGCGGACACGCGCAGGAGCGCGGACCTTTGGCTCGGAGGATGGGGAGCGGCGCGCGGCACACCGAAGGACGGCTTCCGCTTGCTGACGGAGAGCGAAGCGAGCGTCGGGGTTCCCGTCTCGTCGCTTCTCTGGAGGGAAGTGGAGGTGCAGCTGCGCGCCGAGACTCCTTCGGCGCCCCGCGAGGCGCTGTTGCTGGTCGTGCAGATCAACGATGAACTGGCGGGAAGCGCGGAGATCACTTCGGCCACGATCGCCCAGCCCCATGCGTTCCCCGTTCCGAGGGGCAGCCTCTTCCGGGGGCTCAACGAGGTCCATCTCTCGCTGCGCAGAAACCGGTCGGACCGATCCCTCGGCGGACGGTCGGTCTTTCCAATGGAAGGCACGGGAGTCGAATGGGTCCGTTTCAAAAGCCCCCGGGTCATCAACCCTGAGAAAGACCTGGACTAGGCAAGGGGACAAAGGAGAAGACGCTCGTTGAGACACTCTTCCACGAGATATCTCCTTTTCTTCGCTCTCCCGGCTTATGTCTTAATGGCGCTGATCCAGACGCCCGACGTCCTGACGGGCAACTTCGCCTGGGACGAGCGGTTCTCCGAATACATCCCTTGGCGCGTCGAGTTGGGACGGCTGCTTGCCTCGGGGGAATCCCCCTTCTTCACGGATCGCGTGTTCGGCGGCATGCCGGTCCTGGCTCTTTCTTACGTGGGAGCGCTGTATCCTCCCAATTGGCTCTACGCCGTTTCCCCCGTGTACCTGGCCAACTTCCTCGCCTTCTCGCACACGCTGCTCGGCGCCCTGGGCATGATGCTCTATCTGCGCTCCAGACGCTTGACCAACGCGGCGGCTTTTGGCGGCGGCCTCATCTTCATCTGTTGCACTTTCATGCTGATCCGCTTCACCCATCTCTCGATGCGCGAGGTCGCCACGCTGGCCCCATGGGTTGCCTGGTTCGCCCACCGCCTCTTGAGGAGGCCGAACTCGGGTCGGTGCGCCGCTCTTGCCTTGGCTTTGGCCGTTCAGATTGCGGCAGGTTGCCTGCAGATCGTGCTGATGACCGTTTGTTGGGTCGCTCTGGACTGGCTCACGTTCGCCCGATGGAAGCGACGGTTCGCGCGCCAGAGCGCCTGGCTAGCCCTCGCGGTGATTCTCGGCGTCGGCCTCATGGGTTTGCAGATCTGCCTCTCCCTGGAACACGTGAAGGAGACCTTGCGCGCCACGATGTCGATGGAGGACTGGCGGGACACGCCCTTTCACCCCAAATACGCCCTGATCTTCTTCGCGCCGCGGGCCTGGGGGACGCTGGCCCGGGGGTGGCCGGAGGACTCCTTGGGCGTCGAGCTTTGGACAACGATTTCCTCAAGCGGCTGGGGGTTCGCCGTTACGGCCCTCGTTCTCTGTCTCTGCAGTGCGCGCATCCGAAGGGGCCCGCGATTTCGTTGCGTGATCGGCTTTTCCCTGGGCATCGCCCTCGCCTTTCTGCTTGCCTTAGGGGAGCACTTCCCCCCCAACACCCTTCTCTTCCTCGTCCCTCCCCTCAACATTTTCAGGATCCCGGCCCGCTGGCTCTTCCTCGTTTGCTGCCTCGCCAGCGCTCTGGCTGCAACAGGGATACATCTGCTCTCCGGACTGCGATGGTGGAAGCGCCCGCTCGTGTACCTCGGCTGCTGGCTGGCTTGGGGTCTTCTTTGTTGTGCGGTCTTCATGCTCAGCAACCCGGCTTACGACAGTTTGGGAGAAGCGTGGAGGAATCTCCCGGAAGTGGTCTTCAAGAAGTCCGGCGCCGTGATGTGGAACGGGTGGTGCGAGCTCACGCATCCGGAGATGACCTTTTGGTTCATGAAGCACGACCTGGGCTTTCGCTGGATCGCCGCGTTTCTCGACCGCAAGGATCTGTTTCTCTGGCTTGTGATCGCCGCCGGCGTCGCCGTCCTTCTCCCCAGGAGATCCCCGCTGGCTTTCTCCTGTCTGTTTCTCCTGTTGTGCGCCGTCAACTGCTGGGTCCTTGCGACGTACGCGTGGATCCCAAGTTCCCCCCTGGAGCGGTCTTTCGACTACCGCAAGCATCCTCTCCTCAAAGACTATCCTCGGGAGAAGATCGGGAGGATCTACAGTCCCACTCCGCGAGCGCAACCCGGAGAGCATGCCCTCGTGGGGGGCAACACCCATCTTTTTCTGGGACTCAGTTCACTGGGCGGTTACTGTCCGATCCTAAGCGCCCTGCTGCCGAACGGCCCCTGCGTGAGCCAGACCGGCGTCTCCTGGCGCGATGAGACGTTCTACAGCAACCCCGCGCCCCTCGAGATGTTCGGGGTCTCCCACATTCTTGTGAAAGAAGGATCTTTGAGACCGGAAGTGGCGGATGCGTATAACGCCAGGCAGGGGCGGCTCTTCGAGACAGTGCATCGTGCGGGGCAGAACGCCATCGTGCGTCTTCTGCGCGCGCCGCCGCGATTCGACCTAGCCAGGAAATGGCTCGCCATCAAAGAGCCGGCGGAAGCCCGCGAACTGATGTGGCAGGAGGAGCCCGCCGTCGGTGAGCGTCCAGCTTTGCTGGAGGATGCCAGGCGTCGCCTCTTGCCGCCGGAGGGGTTGGACCTTCCCGCAGGCGAGGTCAAGGTCCTCGAAGCGCGGGGGAGCTACCAGCGTGTCAGCGTCCGCACGGAGGGGAAGGGCGTCCTGCTGATTCGCGATGTCTATTGGCCCGGGTGGGAATACCGGATAGAAGGTCAAGGCAATCGCTTTCAGAAAGTGCGTCGGGCCAACGGCGGCATTCGCTATGCGCCGGTCCCCGGGGGAGAAGTCACCGTGGAACTCCGCTACCGGCCGCCGGGATGGAAAAAGGGCTTGAGGATCTCGCTCGCGGCGCTTTGCGCATGGGTTGCGGTGATCGCATTTCCACTCTGGAAGTCTACGCGCTTCGGCGCAATTGCTCTCTCGCGCCTCTTGGCGGCCGGACGTTTCCTCGGCGACCCCAGAGGCCCTTTGTCTCGGGTGAAGCTTCGTGCGGTTGAGTCGATCGCAATCGCCCTCGCGGGCGCTCTGTATGCCGCCTCGGCGCTCATGAACGGGATGACTTATGACGAGCCGGCTCACCTCAACGCCGGCATCGCCTGCCTCAACGACGGGACGCCCGACCTGGATCCCGCGCATCCTCCGTTGCGCGCCATCTACGCGCTCCCCGCCCTTTTTCTCCGTACGCCCTCGCCGAAGCATTTTCTGGATCCTTTCCCCACGAATCTGTCCGCGGCTATCCTGGTGGGAGGACGCCTGGTTGCGCTGGGCCTTTTTCTCCTCGGGTGCTGGATCTTCGGTCGCGTGGCTGGAAGATGGCTGGGCCGCGGCGCCGGTTTCGCCGCTTTGCTGTTGGCGCTTTACAGCCCCACGCTCGGAGCTCACGCCTACCTCGCCACGACGGACGTTCTTTTCACCATGGCGACCTTTGGACTGACGGCTGCTCTGTTCGAGTGGTTGAAGAAGCCGGGGTGGGTCAAGGCGAGTCTCCTTGGCGCGCTTGCGGCCGTCGCTCTCTTGGCGAAGTTCACCGGACTCCTCTGGTGCGCCATCTTGGCGTTTGCCCTCCTTCTCTACATGGGGCTCCGAACGGCGGCGTTGGTCCGGCGAGGCCGGCTATGTGAGATGAGGGGGAGGTCCGTGGGGCTTGGGTTGCAGCTGGTCTTCTCAGGAGTTCTCGCGCTATTCCTCGTCGGGGCGGCCTATCGCTTCGAGGGAGTCGGGCGGCCGCTTGGCGCCATGAGTTTCCGCGCCGGCGGACTCGCCCCGAAGGTCGGGTTTCTCTCCTGGCTTCCCTCTCCCCTGCCCGCCGCTTACTTGACAAGCCTTGACTTCATCCTTGATTGGTCAAGAATGCGCTCGGCTTACTTTCACGGAGAGATGCGCTTGCGGGGCAACTTCCTTCTCTACTTCCCGGCCCTGATCTTGATGAAGCCGCCGCTTTTCCTTCATCTCCTTCTTCTTATGGGAGTCGCCGGTTTTGTCAGGAAAAGGCCGTGGTCGGCCGGTTTGGCGCTGCTGGCGCTTCCGCCCGCCCTTTTCCTGGTCTACGCCACGTTCGCCTCGGGCGTTCAGATCGGGGTTCGGCACGTGTTGCCCGTTTTTCCCTTTCTTTTTCTCGCGGCGGCCTGGGCCGGCACGGCGGCTCGGGCGCGTTGGTGGCGCCTTCTCTCGATCGCCCTCATCACGGGATTCGTCTTGACGGGGGCAGCCGCCACGCCGCACCATCTCGCCTATTTCAACTGCATCGCCGGCGGGCGAGAGAACGCGTGGCGTTGGTTCTGCGATTCGAACCAGGATTGGGGACAGGGGTGGCCCTTCATCGTGGAGTGCCAGCAACGGCACAAACGCACCTTGCACTTCGATCCGGTCGAAGGGGAAACCACCGGCTGGGCCACGGTAAGCACGAATCAGCTCGTGGGGCTCTCTCCGGAGGGACATAGGCGAATGCGGTGGCTTCGGGAGGATATGAAAAGGCGGCGTTTCATTGCGCCCTGCTGGCACGTTTACAAGATCCCAAAGAACTACTGGGAAACGGCGGAAACAAGAGAACCCGAACGCCCCCTGGAAGAGCGCGAAGAATGACTGGTGCGGCGCAGAAACGCGGGGTCGCGATGGCGGGCCTCGCTCTGCTTGTCATTGCGGGCCTCGTTCTCCTGGCTTCAGCGATGCGCAACGGCGAGACCTATGACGAACGACTGCACGTGAATTGCGGCCTCGTGTTCTGGGCAACGGGACGCCCCTTTCCCGACCCCGCGGCGCAGCCCCCCTTGCGCGCGATATACAGCATGCCCGCGCATCTGTTCCGCTGCCCTCTTCCCCGGGCCTTTGTGGAGCCCCTGCCCGGGGAGTGGCGCATGGCGGCGCTCGTTACCGCCAGGATCGCGGCCGTCGGTCTTTTCCTGCTTTGGTGCTGGGTTTTCGGCCGGATGGCGGCACGCTGGTTCGGAGCGGGCAGCGGGCTCGCAGCCCTCATCCTCATGCTCTGCGGCCCCACGGTCACGGGACACGCCCAACTTGCGACCACCGACGTTTTGTTTACCATGACGGCCATATCGCTCGTCGCGGTTCTGTACGAATGGACCAGGAAGCCGACGTGGCTGAAGGCAATCGGCCTGGGCGCGGCGGGAGGGCTGTGCCTCTTATCGAAGTACTCCGCCCTTGTGTGGGGACTCGGCGTTGGGTTGGGTCTTGTTCTCTGGACTCTTCCGCGCTTCCTTCACCCGTGGCATGAGAAAGGGACGAACAGGACAGCAAAAGCGCTCCAGACGCCGGCCGCGCAGTTGGCCTTGGCGTGCCTTATCGCCTTGGCGATTCTCGCGGCGCCATATCGGTTTGAAGGCGCGGGCGCTCCTTTGGGAACAGTGACCTTTCGGAACAAAGCGCTGGCGTCGCAGGCTCAGACCCTGTCTTGGTTCCCCTCGCCCTTTCCGACCCTTTTCCTGCAAGGATTGGATTTCTTCCTGGAGACGCGGATAAGGTCCGGGTATTTTGCGGGAGAACTCAAGGAGGAAGCGGACTGGATTCTGTACTTCCCGGCGCTTCTGCTGATGAAGCCGCCTCTCACTCTCCATGCCCTGCTCTTGATGGCGCTCGTGGCATTCGTGCGGAAAAGGACTTGGCGCTCCCCGGACTTTCTTCTGTTTGCGGTCCCGGCTTTGTTCTTCTTCGTCTACGCTTCCGTGGCGCCGGGATTTCGGATCGGCGTGCGTCACGTGCTGGTCGTCTTCCCGATGCTCTTTCTCGCCGCGGCCTGGGCTGTGACGGCCTTCCCCTCGAGATGGTGGCGATGCACGGGGGCGGCGCTCGTTGTCGCTTTTGCAATTCAAGGCCTCAGCGCCGCCCCGCACCAGTTGGCGTATTTCAATGCCATTGCCGGAGGGCCGGAGGGCGCCTGGCGGTGGTTCGCCGATTCGAATCAGGACTGGGGACAGTGCCGGCCTTTTATCCACGATCTCATGGACCGCGAGGGCCTTCATCTGGAATTCGAGCCCGTCGAAGGCAAGACCGTGGGATGGATCGCTCTCAGCACGAACATGCTGGTCGGGCTGAACGAGGAAGACCGGGAGAAAAACCGGTGGATTCGAGAGCGCCTCGAACGGCGTCGCTTTGTGCATCCGTGCTGGCACCTGTACGAAATCCCGATCGATTACTGGGAGAAGCGCCCGGAGAAACCGGAGACGCCGGAGCCGGACGGGGGAAACCCCGCCGAGAAGAGACATGGATTGCGCGGAGAGTCGGGAGCCCTTAGAATGTAAAGAGGGCGCAGGGGCGCCGAGAGGGTCCATGCGTCGTCTTTGCAGATCGGGCGCGAAACGCTTCCCTGCCCCAGCGTTTGGCGAGGGGGATTTCTCTTTCCTCTCACCGGAGTGCGACAGCAAGGAGTCGGCGAGAAGGTGACGTTCATAGATGGCGTTTTCTATTCGGGGCTCTGTCTCGGCGTCGCCGGGCTCGCCCTCCGCTTCGGGCCCCAGAGGGCGGGGCGAGGTTCCGTTGAGGCGGAGCCCCCCGCTGGACGCGCGCATGGGTTTATCTCTGTCGGCGTGGCCTTCGTACTCTTCCTTTGTCTCCACGCGGTCTTCCGGGCCGGCGTTCAGCTCTTGCAGGGCGGCGACGAGTATTGCCGGGTCGCTTACGCCATCAACTGGGCCAGGAATCCCTATTTCGCAACAGACAGGCACCTCTGGCTGAGCGGCCACTTCATCATCCTCGGGGCCTTGATTGACCTTTTCGAGAACGTGCGGGCGGTTGTCGCCGTGACAAGCCTGCTGGGGGCCATGGCGACCGTCTATTTCGGAGTCGCCCTGGCGCGACGCATCTGGGATTCGGATGTGGCCGGCGCGCTGGGCGGCTGCCTGGTGGGATCGAGTTGGATTCTCCTGTGGGCGTCGACGA
>DATKZW010000609.1:0-4533 GCA_035527775.1 Sumerlaeia bacterium
CGCGACTCGTCATTGCGTCTCTCGTTGTTGCTGCCATTGCGTCGTTCTCCTTTGATTATGCCTGGAAGGTCGTTCCGCCGCGCGGGTTCTTCCGGGGAATAATGTACCAGGGAAGCCCGGCCATCTGAAGGATTTTCCGGAGAAAGGGAGAGGGAGGGAGGAGTGGGGAACTCGGAATGCGGAGTGCGGAATGAGGGTCGGGGAATAGGCGGAGATCGCGCGGAGAGGCCAAGACGCGAATTTTCCGCGACGAAGACACGAAGACGCAAAGGGCCAGGAAATGTGTCTTTGGGGCCTCCTCATCAAGCCATGCGGCTTCACCAAGATGCGCCCCTTCGGTCTTGGCGCCGCCGCGTTGATTCCGCGCACCCTCTGCGCACCCTTTCCTTGACACCGCATGCCGGTTCCTCTATGAAAGCCGTGCGATAGAAGGGCTGACAGCGGCGCTTCGCCTGGCCGGGATTCAGAGGCGGCCGGCGCCCGGTCTGCCTGGGGGCGAAAACCGCGCCCGCATCGCTCAGGAGGAGTAGAAGCGGGGCGCGCTCCTTGCGAGGCTCCTCGGGCTTCCGGCCCGCCTCCCGTGGCGTGACGCGCGACACAGGCAATTAGACGACAAAGGGGACTGTAGATGCCAAGGCGCGAAGACATCAAGAAGGTGATGATCATCGGTTCGGGGCCTATCGTCATCGGCCAAGCGTGCGAGTTCGACTACTCGGGGACGCAGGCCTGCAAGGCGCTTCGGAAACTCGGGTACGAGATCCTGCTGGTCAACTCCAACCCGGCCACCATCATGACGGACCCCGGAATGGCCGACGCGACCTATATCGAACCGCTCACTCTCGAAGCGATGACCCAGATCATCGAGAAAGAGCGGCCGGACGCCTTGCTGCCCAATCTCGGAGGTCAGTCGGGACTGAACCTGGCGTCGGAACTCCACCGCGCGGGCGTTCTCGACAAGTACGGCGTGCGGGTGATCGGTGTCCAGGTGGACGCCATCGAGCGGGGCGAAGACCGACTGGCCTTCAAGGAAACGATGAACCGTCTCGGCATCGAGATGCCCCGCAGCGAGATCGCCCTCTCGGTCGAGGAGGCCGAGAGAATCGCGGAAACGCTCGGGCGGCCGGTGGTCGTCCGTCCGGCCTACACCTTGGGCGGCACCGGCGGGGGGATGGCCTGGAACGTGGAGGAGTTGCGCGTCATTGCCGCTCGAGGGCTTGCGGCCAGCCTCGTCGGGCAGGTCCTGATCGAGGAGTCGGTGCTCGGGTGGGAAGAGCTGGAACTCGAAGTGGTGCGCGACGCGAAGAACCAGATGATCACCGTTTGCTTTATCGAGAACGTCGACGCCATGGGGATTCATACGGGCGACTCTTATTGCACGGCGCCGATGTTGACCATCGATCCGGAGCTTCAGCGGCGCCTGCAGGAATACTCCTACTCCATCGTCGAAGCCATCGAGGTGATCGGAGGCACGAACATCCAGTTCGCTCACGATCCGAAGACCGGGCGGGTGGTCGTAATCGAGATCAACCCGCGGACCTCGCGCTCGTCCGCCCTCGCCTCGAAGGCCACGGGCTTTCCCATCGCCCTTGTGTCGTCCCTGCTTGCGGGCGGTCTGACGATGGACGAGATCCCGTATTGGCGCGACGGCACGCTGGAGAAGTACACGCCTTCGGGCGACTACGTCGTGGTGAAATTCGCCCGCTGGGCTTTTGAGAAATTCGAAGGCTCGGAGGATAAGCTCGGAACGCAGATGCGCGCGGTCGGCGAAGTGATGAGCATCGGGAAGAGTTACAAGGAGGCCCTCCAGAAGTCGATTCGTTCCCTAGAGATCGGTCGTTACGGCCTCGGTTTCGCCAAGGGTTTTCATGAGAAGTCGCTCGAGGAACTGATGCGGCTTCTCACGGAGCCCACGAGCGAGCGGCAGTTCATCATGTACGAGGCCCTGCGCAAAGGCGCGTCCACGCAAGCGCTCTACGAGAAGACCTACATCAAGCCGTGGTTCATCGATCAGATGCGGGAGATCGTCGATCTCGAGGAGGAGATCCTCCAGTTCAAGGGGAAAATGCCGCCGGACGATCTTCTGAAGCGGGCCAAGCAAGACGGGTTCGCCGACCGCTATCTCGCCCGGCTTCTCGGGGTTCCGGAGAAAGACGTCCGCGAGCGACGGATCGCGCTGGGAGTGGTCGAGGCTTGGGACGCGGTGCCGGTCAGCGGGGTGGAGAACGCCGCATATTACTACTCGACGTACAACGCCCCCGACAAGGTGCCCGTCAGCGATAGGCGCAAGGTCATGGTCCTCGGCGGCGGCCCGAACCGCATCGGTCAAGGGATCGAATTCGACTATTGCTGCGTGCACGCGGCCTTCGCTCTGCGCGACGAAGGGCTCGAGACCATCATGGTGAACTGCAACCCCGAGACGGTCTCCACGGACTACGACACCTCGGACAAGCTGTATTTCGAGCCCCTGACCGTCGAGGACGTCTTGAGCATCTATGAGAAGGAAAAGCCGGAAGGCGTCATCGTTCAGTTCGGCGGCCAGACTCCGCTCAACATCGCGAACGAGCTGGCGGAAGCAGGGGTCGCGATCCTCGGCACTTCGCCGCAAACCATCGACCTGGCGGAGGATCGCGACCGCTTCCGCCAGGTGATGCGGAAACTCGGCATTCCTCAGCCCGATTCGGGAATGGCCAGCACGCTGGAGGAGGCGCTGCAGATCGCCGCGGAGATCGGCTACCCCCTCATGGTCCGGCCGTCCTACGTCTTGGGGGGACGCGCCATGGAGGTCGTGCACGACGAGGAAATGCTCCGGCGCTACGTCGCCGCCGCCGTCGAAGTCTCGCCCGAGCGGCCCATCTTGGTCGACCGATTTCTCGAGAACGCCATCGAAGCCGAGGCGGATGCCATCGCCGACGGCGCCGACGCCTTCGTCCCCGCCGTCATGGAGCACATTGAACTGGCGGGGATCCACTCGGGCGACTCGGCGTGTGTGATTCCTCCCATCAGCATCTCGGCCATGCATATTGAGACCATCTGCGAGTACACGCGCAAGATCGCGGTCGAGCTGAAAGTCGTCGGACTCATGAACATTCAGTACGCCATCGCGCAGGGCGTCGTCTACATTCTGGAAGCCAACCCCCGCGCTTCTCGAACCGTCCCGCTGGTTTCGAAGGTCTGCAACATCCCCATGGCTCGCTACGCCACTCAGCTCATGCTGGGCAAGACCCTGGCGGACCTGGAGCTCAAAGACCGAGCCATCCCGCACTTCGGGGTGAAAGAGGCGGTATTCCCGTTCAATATGTTCCCCGAAGTCGATCCGCTGCTGGGTCCCGAGATGCGGTCGACGGGCGAGGTGTTGGGGATGGCGGATTCCTTCGGCCTCGCCTTCTTCAAGGCCCAGGACGCCGCGAAACAGCCGCTGCCCTGCGAGGGAACAGTCCTAATCACCGTCGCGGAGCGGGACCGGCCCGAGGTGTTGGAAGCGGCTCGCCAATTCGCCGACCTTGGCTTTCTGATCCGGGCGACGCGCGGCACGCACGCTTTCCTCTCCGAATCCGGAATCGGATCGGAACTGATCCTGAAGATGCAGGAGGGGCGACCCAACATCGTCGACGCCATCACGAACGGCGAGATCCAGTTGGTCGTCAACACCCCCAGCGGCAAGCTCAGCCAGTATGACGATTCCTACATCCGCAAGGCGGCCATCAAGTACAAGATCCCTTACATCACAACGCTCGCCGCGGCCGTGGCGGCGGCGCGAGGGATCGGCGCTTATCGCCAAAGCCGCGGCGAGGTGCGCTCCCTCCAGGCGTACCACGCGGACATCGCGCGCTGATGTCGGCGCAGGTCAACAGGGGGATGCGGTTCGCTTGGTTCTGCGTGCACATGGGGTTGCTCATGTAGCCGTCGATCACTTCGCAGAGATCGGCGTCGCGGCCGGTGACGGGGCCGAGGTGCAAGGTCGGACTATTGTCGTTGACGGGGTAATTGTCCCATAGAACCAGCCGGCGCTTGACGATGCTCCTGTAACCCTCGGCCGCCTGGCGCGTGATGGTGGGCGTGACGACGCCGTCGCCGGTCCAGAGGATGTAAGCGTCGGGATGCATCTCTCGCGCGACGGCTTCGAGAAAGGCGCGGTGTTCTTCGGGACATGCTTTTCCTCCGGTTCTTGTTAGCTGGCCCGTGAGAAGGCCTGCCTTAGAAGTACGGATCCTCTCCCGCCGGCAGCCAACCCGTAAGAGGCAGCAGGAGGCCTTTCACCCTTCTCTCCGTGTGCGTGCGATACACTTCGCCGTTGCTGATCGTGCCGTTGCTCGCGTCGTAGGTGGCCACGGTCCCCGGAGGGTAGGGGATGCACCACGGGTACTCGGCGTTCCAGCAACTATCCACGCGATCGGGGCCCGGAGACGTGATCATGTAACAGTTTCGGTTCCAGGTGTAATTGCCGGGGATGTAGCTCACGTGCTGGTTATTCATGCAGCTCTGGTAGTCGTTTTCGTTGTTCGTGATGATGTCGAGGAAGGACATCCAGTTCTC
>DATKZW010000610.1:0-2324 GCA_035527775.1 Sumerlaeia bacterium
CTGAGAGCGATCGTCGCCAGTCCGAAGAGAAAAAACCGCCCCGCCGGCCCCAGACCGAGCGCGTTGAGCCCGAGCAAAAGAGCCGAGGCCAAACCGACGCCGCAGAAGGAGAGGAAACTGCTGGTGGCGATCAGCTCGCCCCGGTCTCTCTTCGGCGCGTGTTGCTGAAGGAAGGTCTGAAGCGGCACAATGTAGAACCCGCCTCCGACGCCGAGAAGGAAAATGACCAAGACGGTCAGCAGCGTGGGGAGGGAAGCAACAAACGAATGCCCCCCGACCCCGAGACGAAGCGTGACCGAGGCAAGCGCCGATATCCGGTGAAAGGGAAACGCCAGCAGCATGAGCATGCCGGAAACCAGCAGCACGCCGACCGGTACGAGTCCGATCTCGACGGTGCGGCCCGAGATCTTGCCCGCGAGAAAAGACCCGACGCCGATGCCGAGGGCGAGGGCGAGAAACAGGTTCGTCGCCGCGGGCTTACTCAAGCCCATGACGTTCGTGCCGTAAGGGGCGACGTTGAGTTGCACGAAGGCGCCCAGGAAGAGGAAGAAGGCGATGGCGAAGAGGGAGAGGAGAAGATAACGGTCGCGGCGACACGACCGGATGTTGCGCGCCACATCCTTCCAGAAGTAGGGCGTCGCCCGCTTCTCCGCCGCCCGCGCGCCCGTGTCTTTGACGAGGAAGCTCAACACGAATCCGGCCGCCGCCACGACGGTGCACACCGCGGACGCGCGCCAGCAAGTGAAAGTCGACGCGCCGGCCACGTCCGTGCCGTACGTCTTATACAGCCAGCCCCCGCCCACGGTCCCGAGGATGATGGCCAGGAAGGTGAAGCTCTCCATGAGGCCGTTCGCGAAAGAGAGCTTCTCGGGCGGCACGAGCTCGGGAAGAATCCCCATCTTGCTCGGACCAAAGAACGCGCTCTGCGCCGCCATCAGGAAAAGAACGGCGTAGATGAGAAAAGGGTTGTCGCTCAAGAAGGCGGCGAGGCCGAGCGCCATGACGACGACCGCGGCGAAGTTCACGATCACGATGATCTTGCGCTTGCTGAACCGGTCGGCCAGCACCCCCGCCGCGGAAGAAAAAAGGATGAAGGGAACGGCAAAGACCGCCCCCGCAATGAATAGGGCCGTCTCGTTCACCTGAACGACCGCCTCTCCCGCCCCCGACTTCGTTGCGACCGACGCCCGGGTCGCCAACGCCCACGCCATGACCCACCGGTAGGCGTTGTCGTTCATCGCCCCAAGGAACTGCGCAACGTTCAAGGGCCAAAACGAGAAGGGGAGGCGTTTTGTCTCGGGTGAACCCATCAGGTTAACTCATTCTCGCGAAAGGAATCCCGATCCCCTGCTGAAGCGGCGGCGCCATTGCCGTGAGAACGTACCACCAACGCGGAACCCCGTCAACGGAGAAGGTCCTTCGACGGCTCGACGGCTCTCGCGGCTTGCTTTGGGCTCGACGAAAAGGCCGGGGTTTGGTAGAAAGGAAAGTGACACGCTTGCCACAGGGACGCGGCTTCGTGGGGGACGACCCCGACCGACCGAGCAGCCGCGGCGAAAAGGGAGCGAAGAGATGATCGAAAAGCAAAGAAGGCGGGTCAGCAGCTTTGCATGTTTCGGGGCGGCGATACTGGCGGCGTGGGCGGCGCTGGAGCCGACTGGCGCGCGGGCGGAGAGTGCGGTCGTGGCCGTGCCGCTCATGCGCTACGGGCTGGGGATGCTGGAGTGCGCCGCGTATTCGCCCAATCCCGACGCGCCGCTCGTCGCCACCGGAGGCGGAATCGGCGTGGTCCTCTGGGACGCGAACACTGGCGATCAGGTCCGCATCCTCTCCGCGCCGGGGCACCATGTTTCTTCCGTCGCCTTCTCCCCCGACGGGTCGAAGCTCCTGACGGGGAGTTATGACGCAACCGCGAAGCTCTGGGACGCCGCGACGGGGGCCGAAATCCGAACCTTCTCGGGACATACGAATTCGGTCAACTCCGTCGCCCTCTCGCCCGACGGGACGAAGATATTGACGGGGGCGGGTGGCTGGGGGGACGCGCCTGATCACACCGCGAAGCTCTGGGACGCGGCGACGGGGGCCGAGATCCGAACCTTCTCGGGGCATATCTTTGATTTCACGTGCGTCGCCTTCTCGCCCGACGGGACGAAGGTCCTGACCGGGAGCCGGGACTATACCGCGGAGCTCTGGGACGCGGGGACCGCGGCCATGGTCCGCACCTTTTCGGGGCATACTAATGAGGTCAACTCCATCGCCTTCTCGCCCGACGGGACGAAGATCCTGACGGGGGCTGGTTGGCCTGATAACACCGCGAAGCTCTG
>DATKZW010000611.1:0-3081 GCA_035527775.1 Sumerlaeia bacterium
CGGCTCCATCGTCGGCGCGCTCATCATGGCCATCCTGCGCAACGGCTGCACGCTGGCCGAGATCCCGAACTGGGTCCAGAACATCGTCATCGGCGCCATCATTGTCATCGCCGTCGGCCTCGACCGTCTCAAACACGCCCGCCAGGCGTGACGCGCGGCCATAGACCTGATGGCCCGCGCGGTCCGGTCCGCTCGGGCGTCGCGGGAATTCCGGTCGGTCGCGGCCCAACCGGGCCGCCCGTATCCTTTTGCCTTTGCCTTTGCAAATCCCGGGGGCGTGGCGTACTCTGACGGTCTCCAACGAGGGCTGGAAAGGTGAAACTCCGATCCTGCCCGCCGAAGGACAAGCCGACCATGACCAGCAGCAACGAACTCCGCCAGATGTTCCTGGACTATTTCGTCGACCGCGATCACACCCTGGTGGCGTCCGCGCCGCTCGTTCCGCCCGACGATCCGACGATGCTGTTCACGAGCGCCGGCATGGTGCAGTTCAAGCCCCTATACGCCGGAACCGTCGATCCCTTGCCTTACCGACGCGCCACGACGTGCCAGAAGTGCCTGCGCGCGGGCGGCAAAGGCAGCGACCTCGAGAACGTCGGCAAGACACTCCGCCACCACACATTCTTCGAGATGCTCGGCAATTTCTCCTTCGGCGACTACTTCAAGCGCGAGGCGCTCGAGTGGGGATGGGACTTCGTCTGGAACCGCATGAAACTGCCCAAGGAGCGCCTCTGGGCGACGATCTTTGAAGAAGACGACGAGGCGGAGGCGATTCTAGAGAAGGATCTCGGCATTCCGCGCGACCGCATCGTCCGCCTCGACGCGAAGGAGAACTTTTGGGGGCCGGCGGGCGAAACGGGCGCCTGCGGCCCGTGCTCCGAGATCATCTTCCTCATGGGAAGCGAGGCGGAACTCGACGTCGCCGCGAAACAGAGCAACGCCGAGATCGCCCGCCGCATCGTCGAGGAAGGCGACCTGTTCCTCGAGATCTGGAACATGGTCTTCCCCCAGTTCGACCAGCAGCCCGACGGCTCGCGTCCGCCCCTGAAAAACCGCGGCATCGACACCGGCGCCGGCCTC
Source organism: Sumerlaeia bacterium (assembly GCA_035527775.1). Taxonomy (GTDB): domain Bacteria; phylum Sumerlaeota; class Sumerlaeia; order UBA8349; family UBA8349; genus DATKZW01. Next base: position 1,081 of record DATKZW010000611.1, read on the forward strand.
GAACGCATGACGACGGCGATGCAGTTTCTGGAGACGGGGGGCCGAATCCGCTCGCCATACGATTCGGATCTCATGCGTCCGATCACAATGGCGGCGGCCAGAGAGCTCGGTGTTGAGCGGCAGAGGAGCCTGTCGTTGAGGGTCCGTCGGCTTATTGAATGGCTCAGCGGGGATTATCGGACGAGGGAACTCGTCAAGCCCTTGAAGGACTTTGGCCCGGCGTTGAACATTTCTGAGAGGGGCATAAGCCGAGCGGACGGCCAACCGACGTACAGACGATATCGAGTGGAAATCCTCGATGGGAGCGAGGTCGCCTCTCAGAAAAGAGACAATATCGAACGGGAAATCAGACCGATCAACGACCGCCTACAAGAGGGCATCGTCGAGCTGGATCTGTGCGACGAGTCGAAGGTCCTGGCGATCGATGACTCGGCGAACCTGCCCCTTTTCGCCGCGAACGCCGTGGCCGATCACGCGCGCGCGCTCACGTTCGTTCTCAGCGAAGGCATCATGCCCTCGAACGACGGGCGCGGCTACGTTCCGCGGCGGATTCTGCGACGGGCGCTACGCTTCGCCAGCCTCACGGACATGGCCCACTCCGCCGAAGAAGCGCGGGAGCTGGATCCGTTTCTGCACCACCTCGTCGATCCCGTCGTCGAGACCATGGGCGACGCGTACCCCGAAATCAGACCCATGCGGAACCACGTCCGGAGCGTCATCCGCCAGGAGGAGGAGAACTTCCTGCGAACCATGAAGGAGGGGGAGAAGCGGCTCCGCGAGATGATCGGGAAGGCGCGCAGGCGGGAAGACAGGACGATCGCGGGACAAGAGATCTTCGAACTCCACGCCACGCACGGCTACCCGCCCGATATGACCTACGAAATCATCGACGACTACAACAAGCGGAACGAGTCCGATCCGAACCTTCTTGTGAAGGTCGATCGAGACGGCTACCGGAAGGCGATGGCTGAGCATAAGGAGCTCGCCCGCACGTCGTGGAAAGGCGCCGAACTGGGCGACGAGGCGGTGATCCTGGGAGACGTCTACGACCAGCATGGCGAGACGGGATTCCTGGGGTACGATACGCGCGAATGCCAGAGCCAGGTTCTTGCGGTGGTCAAGTCTGCGCCTCGGAGGGACCCTGGCGCCAAGCTGCGCGACGCGACCGCGGGCGACAAACCTCCCAAGACGATGATGAAGTGTGTGGAGGAGGCCGAGGAAGGGGAAACGGCAACGGTTGTTCTCGAGGGAACGCCTTTCTACGCCGAATCCGGCGGCCAGATCGGGGACCAAGGCGTGCTCGAGAGCGGGGATGGCCGCGTCCGTTTTGCCGTGAGCGACACCCGGAAAACGCCCAGCGGCATCGTCCTCCATCGGGGCGTCGTCGAGAAAGGCGCAATCCGCGTCGGCGAGACGCTCACGGCTCGCGTCGACGCCGCGCGACGCCTCGCGACGGCCCGCAACCACACGGTGACGCATCTCTTGCAGGCCGCGCTGAGGAAAGTCGTCGGGCGGCACATCACGCAATCGGGCTCCTGGGTCGGCCCCGAGGCCATGCGATTCGACTTCTCTCACGTCCGGGCCTGCGCGCCCGAGGAACTCGCGCGGGTCGAACGCATTGTCAACGAGAACATCCTCCGCGATCTCCCCGTGACGGTCGAGGAGATGCCGATCGACGAAGCGCGCAAACGCGGCGCGATCGCGCCCTTCGGCGAGAAGTACGGCCACGTCGTGCGGGTCGTCGAGATCGGCGAGCAGGCTCTGGCACAGCCGCCCTCGGCTGTGAACGAAGAGAAGGTCAGCGTCGAGTTCTGCGGCGGCACGCACCTGGACCGCACGGGCCGGATCGGCTCGTTCCGGATCCTGTCCGAGTCGTCGGTCGCCGCCGGCATCCGCCGCATCGAGGGCGCGACGGGCCTGGGCGCTTACGAGCGCTGGGCGGCCTCGCGCGACGTCGCCGCCGATCTTTGCCGGTCGCTCGCCGTGAAGGAGGACGGCCTC
>DATKZW010000612.1:0-3157 GCA_035527775.1 Sumerlaeia bacterium
TGCTGGTTGATGTGGCTGTGGGAGAAATTGAGCTTCGGCGCGACTTCGATCCCGTGTTTGCGCGCTCGAGCAACGAGCTTCTTCAGATGTCCCATCGGGACCGAGTAATGCCGCGTGAGTTCGGGATGGGACTTGTAGCGCACGCCGTCGGCGCAGTCGATGGCGAGGAGATTCATCCCCACTTCGGCCATGGCGTCGACGACTTCGAGACCGATATCGAGGTCAAAGGGTTTCTCGCGCGGCTTGCGTTCCACCCATCGGGGATCGTAGTGCGTAATGTGGATGAGAAAACCGCGGACGGCGATCTCTTCTTTGTTCGCCATGGCGGGGATGCTCCTTCCTTTCGGCTGCGGGTTCCGTTTCTCCCTGAGCGACGGGCAAGGAGGCTCGAACGGGAGTTCCCGCCAGCCATACCACCCCGCTTGCGCGGGTTCAATGAAAGAGTCGTTTCTCGCCGCGAGGGAGGAAACGAGCAGAGGGGAGAAACGCTGTCAACAGGTAGATCCGGCGTCAACAGGTAGATGTTGACCCACCTGTTGGGTGTCGGGTTGGGGTCAACAGGTAGATCGCCCTTGACTGACGCCGAGCGTTCCGATGAAATCGCCCGGCAGATTCCGGCAATCCTGCCCCGGCCCCGCTGTGACTTCACCCAGAGAGCAATCGGCGATCATGGCAGCCACGGACCAGATCCGGCGACCCCTTCGAGCGGCGGACCCCAGGTACGAGCGCTGGCGCTGGGGCATGTTTGCGCTCACGTGGGTGGTTTACGCCGGCTACTACCTGACGCGCCAATCGTTCGCCGTGGCCAAAGTCGCCTTCGCCGACGATCCCCACATCACGATGACGCGCGAAGAGTATGGGATCGTCGACTCGTCGTATCTGATTGCCTACGCTCTGGGGCAGTTTCTTTGGGGCTCTCTCGGAGACCGGCTGGGGCCGAAGAGAATCCTGATCGTCGGAATGCTCCTCGGCATCTTCGCCTCGATCTGTTCGGGCTTCTCCACCGGGTTGATCGCGTTCGCCATTTTTGGCGTGGTGCAGGGGATCGGACAGTCCACGGGTTGGCCGAACGTTGTCAAAACGATGAGCTCCTGGTTCTCGCTCCGGGAACGGGGAAGAGTGGTGGGCGTCTGGTGCACGCATTACGCCGTGGGAGCGGTCGTGGCGTTGGTCTTCGCCGGCTATATGATGAACCTGTTCGGCGCGCCGCGTCCTCCCGGCGAGGAGGGCTCCGCGATCGTGCCATACTGGCCGGCGGGATTCTGGGCGCCCGCGGCGATCCTTGGCGTCATCTTGGCGCTCGTCATGATCTTCCTCCGCAATCGTCCTCAGGACGTGGGCCTGCCGACGATCGAGGAGTACCGCGGCGAAGCCGAGTCCGTTCTGAGGGCGGGCGACAGGCCTGAGGACGAAATCGAAGGGTCGTGGGAGGTCTTTGCCAAGGTCCTGCGGGTTCCCGGCGTCTGGTATCTCGCCTTCTCGTACTTCGGCATCAAACTCACGCGTTACGCCCTCTATTTCTGGGGTCCCAAGTACATCAGCGAAAGCCTCGGCAGCGGCGTTCTCAGCAGCGGCGTCATGGCCGCGTGGCTGCCGTTCGGCGGCGTCTTGGGCGTCATCGTTTCGGGTTGCCTTTCCGACAAGGCGTTTCAGTCGCGCCGGATGCCCGTAACGGTCTTGGCGCTCGTCATCACGGCGGCGCTCATGATGATTGGTCTGCGGCCCATTGCGAACCGGACTTTCATGTGCGCCTTTTTCTTCTTTATCGGGTTCTTTTTGTTCGGACCCGACTCCATCATCAGCGCCACGGCGGCCATGGATTTCGGGACCAAGAAGGCCGCGGCCACGGCCGCCGGCATCGTGAACGGCGTCGGCTCGGTCGGCGCCATCCTCGGAGGATGGCTCCCCGGGAGAATCACCAGGGAAAACAACTGGGCCCCAATTTTCTGGGTTTTCGTCGTGGGTCTTCTCATCTCTGCGGCCATTCTGGCGCCGATGTGGAACACAAAGCCGCCTACCGGAGAGCGGGAGACTCAGACCGCGTGATCCCAGGGCGGTATGCGCGCTCGGGGTAACGCTTCTCGGGCGCCGTCGCCGCGAGCGCCGTCGAGGCAACTGGGGGAATCGAGAAACATGAAGACCCTGTCAGAATCCCGGGTTGGAAGGACAAGGACCTCATCCTGATCAACGGCGCCTACGGCAAGCGGATGGCGAGAATCTGCGAGGTCGCCAGAGTCGATTGCCGCGCTCTGACGTTCCCGGAGAACGCGACGCCGGACGTTGCCGCCGTCAAGAAGGCGATTGCCGACGATCCCGCCGTGATGCACGTCGCCGTCGTGCATTGCGAGACGACGACGGGGATAATCAACCCGATCGAGGAGATCGGCGAGCGCTGCAAGTTGACGGCGTCCGTAGGCGGGGGCTTCTTGTGGCACAGCCGCCCCCGGCGGCGCCCGCCTGGTGGGGCAAGGGGAAACGGATGCACAGCCGAGGGCGGCTGTGCTACAACGGCTAATGAAAAGCCTCGGGTCTCCGTGCCGCGATAGCGCCGGGATAGGCCTCGCCGAGAACTGGAAGGCAATGCATTGTGTTTCCGGAGTCAGGAGGAGGGAAAGCAATGGATCGAGAATCCCTGTTCCGCAGAAAAACCGCGATCTCGTACAAGACCGAGGAGAAGACGGTTCTGCGGGGCTACGACCTGAGCGAGTTGGCGGAAGCCGGCTACAAATTCGCGGACGCCATGTTCGTACTGTTCCAGGGGCGACTGCCGACGGAAAACGAATCGGAAATGCTCGACTATGAGATGGCCGAGTTTCTCGAGTGCTCGATGTCGGCGCGGCTCAGGCGCGAAAACGGCAGGCCCCGCTCAGCGGGCATTTCGCAGGCCAGAGCCTTAACCTCCACGACCACCGCCGGGGGAAAAAACGCGAGGTCGTCCTCGCCGGGGTCGCTCGCAAAGCCCGGCGAGGCGTTCCTCAAAGAAACGCTTGCGCCACTTGGCCACGATCTGACGGGCCAGGTCCAAGCGCTCGCCGATTTGCTTGTTGCGCAGACCCTGAGCGGCAAGGAGGACGATCTTGGCGCGCACGACGTCGCAATACGGTGACGTATATTCCGCCGCCAGGTTGCGCAACTGGCGCTCTTCCTCGCCAGAGAG
>DATKZW010000613.1:0-8418 GCA_035527775.1 Sumerlaeia bacterium
CGCGACCAGGCGGCAAACCCCGCGGCGGAGGCGGGAAAGAAGTCGCGCCCTCTTAGCCGCCAGTCATGGCTCCGCTGGGGCAAGCCCAGCGGCGGCCTGATCTTGACGGGCTGGAACTCGGCGAAGGGAGCGCAAGCGAGATGCGACCGTGCGGCGGGGCGTGCGCGACGTGGATGTGGGTTTTCAGGCGGGACGGGTTGCAGGGGGGCTCTGCGGAAACAGCTGCGGAAAGAGCTTGACTTCTTTTTGAGATTCAGTCTAAATATATGTAGTTTGCGTCGGATGGGCGTTTCGGCGGCCCCGCCGGAAAGGGAGTGGAAAAACCCTATGAGTCCACCCTTCTCCGCTCTCCTGCGGCTTCGGCGGGCAGGCAAGCGCCCTCCCGCCCTTGCTCCGGGCGCCCCCCGTCCGGGGCAATCTCCCGCCGCCGAGCCCTCTCAGCCTCTCTCTTCCCGTTCCCAAGGCGGGGCGACCCTTTGCGGTGCCGAGTCCCCCGCGCGTCAGGATAAGGCCGGCGGGTTCGGTGAGCCGGTCGCCGCAAAGACGGCGCTTTCCGATCTTGTGACGGGCGATCGGGCCCGCATTGTCAAGATTCACGGGAGCGGCGCGCACGGCATCAAACAGCGTTTGCTCGATATGGGCGTCGTGCGGGGGACGGAGATCCGCGTCGAGCGCCACGCGCCGCTGGGCGATCCCGTCGAGGTGCGCATCAAGGGCTATCTGCTCGCCCTGCGCATGAACGAGGCGAAGGACATTGAAGTCGAGGTGTTGTGATCCATGCCGCGCATCGCCATAGCGGGCAACCCGAACGCGGGAAAGACTTGCATCTTCAACAGTTTGACGGGCGCCGTTCAGCGCGTGAGCAACTACCCGGGCGTCACGGTGGAGCGCAAAGAAGGCGCCGTGCGCCTGGGGGGCCGGAAGGCGACCGTCGTCGATCTCCCCGGGACCTATTCCCTCACGGCCTACTCCCAAGAAGAGATTATCGCCCGCAACTTCCTGATCGAAGAGAAGCCCGACGTCGTGATCGACGTGGTGGACGCCTCGAACCTCGAGCGCAACCTTTACCTGGCGGTTCAAATCATGGAGTTGAGGGCGCCGCTGGTCATTGCGTTGAACATGGTGGACGTCGCCGAGAGGCGGGGCTTCACGGTCGACGCTCAGAGGCTTTCCGACCTGCTCGGCGTGCCCGTCGTGCCGACCCTGGGGAACAGGGGCGCGGGGATGAAGGAACTGCTCGCCGCGTGCGAGCGCGTCATCGACGGGGACTGGCCGCGGCGCCCGGCCCGGATCGAGTACGGCCACGAAGTCGAGCGCGAGATCGACAAGTTGAGCGAAGTCATCGCGGAGACCTTGTCCCTCAACTCGAGGTACGATCCGCGGTGGCTGGCGGTGAAGCTGATCGAGAGCGATCCCGAAGCGCTGAGGCGCACGGCGGAGCTAAGGCCGACGGGGTCGGCGGGTCGGGGCATGCGCGCCTCGGGTCGGGGCGTCCCCGCCTCGGAGCAGGGCGTCCGCGAGATCGTGGAGAAAGCCCGGCAGGAGGCGATCCGCGCCATCGAAAGCCACTCGGGCGAGGCCGCCGCGACAATCGCGGCCGAGCGTCGCTACGGCTTCGCCGCGGGCGCCGTCAAGGAGTGTGTGGTCCTGGCCGACCGGGTCGGTGAGGCCGACCGGGTCGGTGAGGCCGACGGGGTCGGTGGAATGGGCCAGGCGCGTCGGCATGCGACGGACCATATCGACGCGGTTGTCTGCGATCGGTTCCTCGGCCCCGTCATTCTCTTCGCCGTGGTGGCGGCGCTTTTCTTCTTCGTTTTCAAGTTGGCGGACGAGTGGGCGTGGCTTCCCTGGCCGGGCGGCCCGGTCAGCCCAACCCGGGCGATGGAGTCGATCTTCGAGCAGTGCTCGGCCGCGATAGCCGGCCTGGCCGAGCGCATGCCGATGCTCCACTCTCTGGTGAACGACGGCGTCATCGGGGGCGTTGGGGGCGTGATGAGTTTTGTTCCCCTCATCTTTCTCCTTTTCCTCTTCGTCGCCGTTCTCGAGGACACGGGCTACATCGCCCGCGTGGCTTTCATGCTCGACCGTGTGCTGCGGGTCTTCGGCCTGCAAGGCAAGTCGATCCTGGCCATGATCGTCTCGGGAGGACTCGGCGTCGGGGGGTGCGCCGTGCCCGGCGTGATGGCCACCCGCACGCTGCGCGAGGAGAAGGACCGACTGGTGACGATGCTCGTGGCGCCTTGCATGAACTGCAGCGCCAAGATGCCGGTCTACGCCATGCTCATCGCCGCCTTTTTCCCCGAGGGCCGCGCGCGCGTGATGTTTGCCTTGTGGATCCTTTCCTGGTGCGTCGCCTTGAGCGCGGCGTGGATTCTGCGCCGCTTCATCGTGCGGGGCGAGCAGACGCCTTTCGTCATGGAACTTCCGCCTTACCACGTTCCCACCGTTCGGGGCGTGCTGCTCCACACGTGGGAACATACGTGGACGTACCTCAAGAAAGCGGGCACCGTTATCCTTTTCGTCACCGTTGTGATGTGGGCGTTCATGTATTTCCCGCGTCCTCCCGCGGGCGGCGCAGCGGCGCAGTTCGCGCCCGCTGAACGCGCCGCGCGCGAGCTCGCGCACAGTTTCGCCGGGCGAGTCGGCCAGACCCTCGAACCCGTCTCCCGTTTGGCCGGGTTTGACTGGCGAACGAACGTCGCCCTGATCGGAGGCTTCGCGGCGAAAGAAGTGGTGATCGGCGCGCTGGGAACCATTTACTCGATGGGAGAGATCGATCCGGGGCGCTCCGGGGCGCTGTCGGAAACGTTGGCCGCCAGTCCGGAGTGGAACCGACTGAAAGGGTTTGCGCTCATGCTTTTCGTGATGATCTACGCCCCGTGCTTCGTGACCCTCGCCGTGATCCGGCGCGAAAGCGGTTCGTGGAAGTGGGCGGTTTTCTCCACGGTCCTGAATACCGCCGTCGCCTTTGTCCTCGCGACGGCGGCGTACCAGGTCGGAACCGCAATGGGATGGGGAACGTGACGAAAGCGACGCTCTGGAATCGCAGCCCTTTCTCTTTGCCCGTTGCTTTCGTCCACAGCGATGCAACCACCGAGGGAGAGAGGATGCCTCTGTCTCGCGGGAGGTAGAACGATCGTGCTGGAATCAGCCATTGTGCTTGTTATGCTCCTTCTGGCCGCCGGACTGCTGGTCCGCCGCTCTTACCGCCGTCTGAGCGGAAAGGAGACTTGCTGCGGATCGGACCCGAGCCAGTGTCGCAAACTCCAAGGGCCGGAGACGGGCCGCTTTTCGGATTGCGGACGCCTCGCCCCGCGGCGCCGCGGCCCGCGATGACGGCCGTTGAAGCGGGTCTGAAAAGAGGAGATAGGCAGCTTCGCCAAGATGCGCCCTTTTCCTCGCGAGGGCGCCGATAAATGTTGAGATAACGGGAATTCTCTGCCATCGTCGCTTGTCCGGCGCGTGGTTCGGGAAAAGGCCGAACCCCGGCACCCAGATTCCCCTACGAGGGGTTTTCATGTCTTCGAGAGCCAAGCAGGTTCCGCCTCCCCTTCTCGCCCCCAAAAACGATGCCGCCGCGTGTGGGTCCGAGGCGAGCAAAGAGGCGTGGGCCGGAATGGTGGCCTTCCTTCGGGGGAAAGGCGCGCGTGTGACCCAGGCCCGGCGCGCGGTGTTCGACGCAGTGATGTCACGGCACGATCATTTCCGCGCCGACGAGCTCGCTTCGGAGCTCGTGCGCGGTCCAGGTCGGGTCAGCCGCGGCACGATCTACCGCACTCTTGCCTTGCTGGTGGAGGCGGGTTTCGTGCGCGCCATTCGCGATTCAGACATGCATCACCATTACGAGCATATCTACGGTCACTCTCACCACGAACACTTGATCTGCGAGGCGTGCGGCGCCTTTATCGAGTTCCGCGCGCCGGAGATCGGCAACATTATCCGGGAGCAGTGCGGCAAGCACGGATTCCGGGAAGTCTCCCACCGAATCTCGGTGTTGGGAATGTGCCGCGCTTGCCTGGCGAAAAAAGAACGAGGAGGATAGCGCGCGCCTTTTTCCGCCGAACGAGAGATTGACAGAACCGTCTGGTCGAGTCTATGTTCCATTGAGCCTGGTTCCTCTAGAGAAAAACTGGACAACGCCTATGAACATCACAACGAAGACCCGTTACGGCTCACGAGCCATGATCGAACTGGCTCTCGTCTGGCCCGACCGAATCATCTCGGTCAAGGAGATCGCCCGCAATCAGCGGATCTCGACGAAGTTCCTCGAGCAAATCCTGGCCGCCCTCAAGGCGGCCGACTTGGTCCGCTCGGTCCGCGGCACGGGGGGAGGCTACGCCCTGACGCGCGCCCCCGAAGAGATCCGCATGCTCGATGTCTTCAAGGTCCTGGAGGGTTCGCCCGCTCTCGTGGACTGCTGCGATCATCCCGAGGTGTGCGATTACCGCCCCGTCTGCCCGATTCGCGACATGTGGGTCGAAGCGAGCAACGCGGTCGCCACCGTCCTTGGGAAAACGACTCTCAAAGAGCTGGCAGACAGAGCGAAGCGGGGTCCCGCCGAAGCCATTTACGAAGTGTGAAACTCCGGGGGCGTCGAAAACGTCGCGGGCGCCGATCGGAATTCCCCAGAAAGCAATTGCGCCGGCCGATGACGGCCGGCGGCGCGTTTCCCATGCCGGGGAGAGGAGCGTAGTTCGCGGTTTCCGTCAGATCGCGGCTTCCCCCGCATCCAAGGGGATGACGTCAACGTAGCGGCGTCCCCGTCTTCCGCGCTGGTCATAGCGGACGATCCCCGAGATCTTGGCGAAGATCGTGTCGTCTCGCCCCTGGCCCACGTTCTCGCCCGCCCAGAACCGGTTGCCGCGCTGGCGAACGAGGATGCTGCCGCCTGAGACGATCTGGCCGGCGAACACCTTGGGACCAAGCCGTTTGCCGCAGCTGTCGCGGCCGTTTCTCGAGCTTCCGCCCGCCTTCTTGTGAGCCATGGAACCGTTCTCCTTGCGATAGAGCGGGAAGGCCAAACCGTCCGAGCGCCGGGCCGCCCGCGGGGCGCGACACGGTGAGGCCGGGCATCAGATCGAGATGCCTTCGATCTGAATCTCGGTATAGCCCTGACGGTGCCCCCGTTTGCACCGGTAGCCTTTCCGGCGTTTGAAGCGAAACACGATGATTTTGCGGCCGCGGCCGTGAGACAGGATCTTAGCCTGCACTTTAGCCGAAGCCACCAAGGGCTTGCCCACCTCGAGCGTCTCGCCGTTATGGAGGGCGAGGACCTCGTCGATCTCGACGAGCGCGCCTTCGGCGGCGGCAATGGAATCCACACGCAGGCGGTCGCCTTTTTTGACCTTGTGTTGTTTCCCGGCCGAGCGAATCACCGCGTACATAAGCGCTTCTCCTTCAGTTCTTCTCGCGGCGGCAGGAGGGCGGTTTTGCCCCCGCCCTGACCGGCCCTCCGGTTGCAGAGTCCTGTTTTCTATCTCCCAGCGAGGCAAAACGCAAGGGTTTTCTGATCGGTTTTTCCGCTCTGTGCGCCCCCTTCATGTCGGAATCGCCAGACCGGGCGCTCGGCCGGATTCAGAAACCCGGGCGGTCGCCCGGACCGGCGGGCCGGCCACATCGTTGGCGCCTGTCGGCGCCGCTCTTCGCAACTCCTTCGCGGGTCTAACTGTGACTTTTCTCTTGTCTTTCCGGAGCGTCGGGCCTAAAGTCCTCTTGCTTTTTTGGGAGGGAATTCGCAGAACAGGGTCTTGGGCCTCGGGGGAGCGCAGCCCAGGCGAGTTCCTGCCCCCCTCGGGGAAAGAATCCTCCCGGATTCCTCGAATGACTCCGGAGACAATGGTGCGGGGGACCGACCGTGCTCGATGAAAAGTTGCAGCAGCTGGAAACGCGGGTCAGCGACTTGCTGGAGGATCTCAGGCGACTGCGCGAGGAAAACGCGGCGCTGCAGGAGGAGATCGGCCCTCTGCGCAAGAAGGCGGAGGAGTACGAAGCGCTGAGCCAAGAGAATGCCCGCCTTCATGAGCGGGTCAGTCAGTTCGAGGCGGAGATCGCCGCCAGCGCCGCCAAAGAAAGCGAAGTCCGCGAGCGTCTGCGCTCGATTATCGAGAAAATCGACGCCCTGGAACAGACCTCCGGCGGCGAGTGACACTCGCGCCGTCCCTGGGGAAGGGGGCCGGCGACGCGCGAGAGAGAGAATCCGTGGCCGCAAAAACAGGCCGACCAATGAGCGCTGAGAGCGATCTGTTGCCCCTTGAGATCTACGGCCAGAAGTTCCATCTGCGGGCCGCCGCGGGCGACGCGGAGCGCGTCCACCGCGTTGCCCGGATCGTGGACGAATGCATTCGCGCGCATCGCGCTCAAGGCGCCAACAGCGATCTGCGGGCCGCCCTTATGGCTGCGTATGCCTTCGCTTACGACCTGGATGAAGTGTGCGAAGGCGCGGGCCATTCCGTGGTGACAACGAGCCGGAGCATGGGATCGACACACGAAGCGATCGACCGGCTTCTGGCCAAACTCGATCGCGAGATGGGAGGCCACGTCTCAAGGCAAGAACAGAAACGAGACGGGGGCGAACCGAAGAAGACGGAACCGGAGAGTGCATGAGCCGTCTCGTGTCCGGGCGCTAAGGAGCGGCGCAACACCGCAGAGAAGCCGGCGCCAACTCGCCGGCGGGAGGAACAGTGGTGGCAAAAGGAAAACCAGCAGCGCCGGAAGAGAAGAGACCGTCCTCCGAGGATCGCCAGAAAGCCCTCGATTTGGCGCTGACGCGCATCGAGCGCGACTTTGGCAAGGGCGCCATCATGCGCTTCTCGGAAAGGAGCGGCGAGGTCATCCCCGTTATACCGTCCGGCGCCCTTTCGCTGGACGTCGCCCTCGGGGTCGGCGGCTACCCGCGAGGCCGGATCGTTGAGATTTACGGCCCGGAGTCCTCCGGGAAAACGACCCTCGCCCTCCACGCGGTGGCCTCGGCCCAGAAACTGGGAGGCATCGTGGCCTTTATCGACGCCGAGCACGCAATGGATCCGACTTACACGCGCAACGTGGGGGTGAATCTGGACGAGCTCCTGATCTCGCAGCCCGATTCGGGCGAACAGGCTCTCAACATCGTCGAGCTGCTGATCAACTCCAACGCCCTCGATCTCGTCGTCATCGACTCGGTGGCGGCCCTCGTGCCGCGGGCCGAGATCGAGGGCGAGATGGGCGATTCCTTGCCGGGCCTGCAAGCGCGCCTGATGTCTCAGGCCCTGCGCAAACTCACGGCCGCCACCTCGCGATCGAGAACGACCATCATGTTCATCAACCAGATGCGCGAGAAGATCGGCGTCATGTTCGGCAGTCCGGAAACCACGACGGGCGGCCGGGCGCTGAAATTCTACGCAACGATCCGACTCGACGTGCGCCGCATCGGGGCGATCAAAGACGCCTCGGGCCACACGGGCAACCGCACCCGCGTGCGCGTGGTCAAGAACAAAGCGGCCCCCCCCTTCCGGGAAACGGAGTTCGACATCATGTTCGGCAAGGGCATTTCGAGTGAGGGGGACCTTCTCGATCTGGGCGTCGAGCACGGCCTCGTCGAGAAGAGCGGCGCGTGGTACTCGATGGACGGCGAGCGCATCGGCCAGGGCCGCGAAAGCTGCAAAACCGTCCTCCAAGACAATCCCGACCTCCGAGACGCGCTGGACAAACGCCTGCGGGGCCTCCTGCTTGGGGGAGGAGACAAGACCGAAGGCGAATCGCAGAACGCCGGAACGTAGCGGCCAGCATCGCAGGAAGGCGAAACTCGGATCTCGAGAACCAAGGCAAACCTGGAAATCCGGATCCCGAGTTGCCCCGCCGCTTATTTCAGACAGCGGTCCTTGATGCCGTCCGCGAATCAGGCGAATCCGACGAATGGCTTCGTGGAAGGCCTTATTCGCATGATTCGCGAGATTCGCGGGCGGAGAAGCCGGGCGGCAGCCGGCCCGAGAGACAAAGGAGAAGCGACACGATGAATTCCAGAGAACGCTTCGTGGCGACGGCGCACTACGAGGAGAGGGACCGGATGTACCATTGGGAAATGGGGCCGTATCCGGAAACGCTCCGGCGCTGGCGCGCCGAAGGGCTCCCGATCGATTCCGATTGGGCCTACTTCGGCGGGTACGACCGATTCGAATGCGTCCCCGTGAACGTGGGGCTGTGTCCCGGCTTCGAGTATGAGAGGATCGAGGAGACCGAGGAGTACGAGGTTTACCGCGACGGAGACGGCGTCATTAAGAAGAAACTGCGGAACCTCCCGCCTCCCGCCATGCCCCAGTATCTCGACTACCCACTGAAGGGCCGCGAGCAGTGGTCCGAGTTCCAGAAGCGCCTGAACCCCGACAGCCCCGCGCGCTTTCCGCTCTACTGGGAGAGCATCAAGAAGCAGTACCCGGGCCGCGA
>DATKZW010000614.1:0-8517 GCA_035527775.1 Sumerlaeia bacterium
GTTCTGGCCTTCAAGCCTCGCAACCGCGAGGTCGCGAAGCAGTACGCCGAGATCCGGGTCTCCTTCGACCGCGAGCGCCTGCTGCCGCGGTCGGTCCGTCTGACGGAGGTGGCCGGGGACGTGACGAACTTGACAATTCAGCCGGAAAAGGTTTTGCTGAACGAGAAAATCGAGGCCGGGAAGTTCAAACCCGAGTTCCCTGGGAATCCCGAGGTCATCGAGCACGAGTCTTGATTCCCCTCTGAGACACTCCGGCCCCTTTTGGGAGGACCCTTCCCGTGAGAGCACCGCGCCTTCATACCGTGGTTTGGATTCTTGCGGCGTCGGCCGGCGTCTTGGCGCTGGCGGCCTGTCAGAACTTGACGCCTTACCATCGCGTTCTGCCGGCGGAGATCGAGCGCGTGTACGTGCCGATGGCCAAGAACAAGACCTATGAGCCGGGACTCGAGGAGCTGATCACCAACGGCTTCACCACCGAGCTCCTGGCGGATGGAAGGCTGGAACTGGTCCGGAAACGCCAGTCCGACGCCGTTATCCAGGTCACCGTCGAAGAGTACAACGAACGCACCCGAAAGTTCGAGTCCGATGACATCGAGCGGTCGCGCGAGATTTCCCTCATCCTCAAGGCCGAGCTGTTCGACCGAGATGACCTGGAGAATCCCTTCGCTCATACGGAAGAGATACCGGTCAAGCTGAGTTACACCTCCGACTACCGCAGCAGTTACGCCGAGCTGGACGTGGACGCGCGCGAGCGCCTGGCTCGCGAGACGGGCCGGCGTTTGCTGATGGCCGTCATGAACGAGGTGAAACTGGTCGAAGGCCCCGGGGCGGCTGAACGCTAGCCGTCCGGGCGGGAGAACAGGCGCCCCCCGAGCCGCCCCGCCTCTGACTCGCCTTTCCCCATGGGAGCCGTCCTGTTTGTCCGACCCGCCAGACCGAGGGGCGCATTCTTTCGCATCCCATGACGCGCAGACTAAGAAACAACGCCCTCCTGATCCTCTCCGCTCTGACATTCGTCATGGCTGTGGTTCTGGTGGCCTTCTGGTTCGAAGCGGAGTATTACGAGCCGGCGAAAACCGAGCTCATTCAGACGGAGTATTTCGACAAGGACCCCATCTATGGACGAGGTTTCTTCTCTCTCCTGGGCGAGTACGTCCAACAGAGAACCCCCGTATCGGCCGCCGCATTGAGGGGAACCATTCAGGAGAGGGTTCAGCGCGAGATCTTCTCGGGGAACTCCCCCGTGATCGGGTTCGAGTTGACACGAGACGAGAAGGCCTTGATCGAAATGGATCGGGAGATCGATCGGCCCTTTAACACATTCCGGAACTGCCTGATCTCCCGGGGCTACCGCGGCATTGCCCGCCAGGGCATTCAGCTCCCGTGGGAGAACCGGAAGGTCACCGTATGGGCCGTCTTCACCTTCACCTCTCCCCCGAGTTTTGCGCCCGTTGAGAGACTGACTCGCCAGTACCGCGGTTATCTTGCCCTTATCTGGGGCGGCATGGGCTTGTTTTACTACATCATGCTCCGCTTCCTGATCCTGCCCGTCAAGAAGGTCACCGAAGCGATCCAGACCTCAAAGGAGGGCCGCCCAGAGTTCATTGTGCGCCCCCATGCCCGCCTGGAGAAGCTCTACAACCGGATGAGCCGGGACGCCCTTCTCACCGCCTTAACCACGAACCTTCTCACCGACCCCGTCGGCCGTCACCGCGCTTCGCGCCCGCTGCGGATGACGCTGGAAGAGATGTTCGACGCCCTGAGCCATTGCATTACCGAGTGGTTCGACTTTGACGGCGCCTGGCTCTTCGACATGACGTGGGAAGGGCGCGATACGCTGACCCCCGGGCGCCAGTTCCCGGCGGACCGCCCGAACGCCCCGTCGGGACGGGAGAAGCTCGCCGGGGTCCTCGACGTCGCGCTGAGCCGCAATTTGCGCACCTCCTGGGAATCCAACGCGCCGCGGATCTTTCGCTGCTCCCTCCCACCGACCCCGTCGGCCCCCTCCCGCCTGGCGCTCCGCGACGGCGGCCACACCGACCCCGTCGGCGGGAGCCTGTTCGTCGGCGGGCTCCCCCTGCGCGAAACGGAAGACAGCGCGCGTCTGTTCGTGCTTTTCAAGAAAGATGTTCCCGAGGGCGAGGCTCTCCGCTGGATCGAAAGCACCGCCGATCTTCTCTACCGCCAGGTCATCGGCTTGGTCGAAAACCAGATTCTCCAGTCCCGGGAGCTCTTCCGAGAGAGGAGCGAGGCCAACATCAGTCTCACGCGCAACCTGGGCCACGATCTGACCAACATCATCGCGACGAGCAAGCTGGAGCTGATGACCGTGGGCCAGATTCTCCGCAAGTCTCCCGGCGAGTGGACCCGAGACCAGCGGACCGTGGAGATCGTTCAGGAGTCCCTGGCCCGCATTCTGGACAGCACGCGGACCCTTCAGGAGATCGTCAATCTCTACCGCGCCTACGAGCACCTGAGAAGCCCGCGGTACGAATCGACGGACCTGAACCGGCTGATCGAGGAGGTCACGGGAACGTTCCGTCTCTCCCTGTCGACCCAGATTGGGATCGTGTACGATCTCTCCCCCGACGCGCCGCCGCTGGAGATCGAGCCGCGCCTGATTAAGTTGGCTCTTTTCAATCTTCTGAGCAATGCTCAGGACGCCATTCGCCGACTTCCCGCCCGCCGGCAGACGGGCGGCGGGGCCGTCGCGGGGAGAATCTTCGTGCAAACGCGCTGGGACCGTGGTAGAGATAGGGTCGTCGTCGAAGTCTCCGACACCGGAACCGGCCTGAGGACCCCGGAGGGAAAACTGGCCGGTGAGGAGGAAATCCAGCGTGTTTTCGACCTCGGCTATAGCACCAAGCCAGGGGGTCAAGGCGAGGGGCTCGGCCTCAATTGGGTCCGGGTGATTCTCACGGAGTTCCACAAAGGGGAATTGCGCGCTTTCAACCGGCCGGAAAGGGGCGCCGTCTTCGAATTCACCCTGCCTCGGAACAGCCGGCCGGGGGAATGAGGGACCGGCGCGCAAGGCCTCCGGCCCGCCTGCCGCGGGCCGGCCGGATTCGCAAGGAAGGGGGGGCCCAAGAAGCGATCCATGAGCGGAGCAACCAAGGTTCTCATCGTCGACGACAACGAGCCGTACCGGCAAGCCTTCCGCCGCAATCTGGCCCTGCAAGGCATGGAAACGGTCGAGGCGGAGGACGCCGAGCAGGCGCTGGATCTCATCAAGAGGGAATCGCCCGACGTGATGGTCACGGACCTGCAGATGCGGACGGCCACGGAAGGGCTGGATCTGATCCGCGACACGCGCGCGCTTGAGCCGACCCTGCCCGTCATCATGATCTCGGCGGTGGGCTCTTTCGACGAGGGCGCCATGGCCTCCCGGCTGGGCGCCGCGCACGTTCTGAGCAAAGCGAGGATTGAGGACGAGATCAGCCTCCTTCACGACTGCATCAGGAAATCGCATTCCGCGCGGCGGCAAGCGCTGGCCGTCTTGGAGGAGATCTCCGGGCTGCGCGCCGCAGCCGACGGGGAGGACCCCGCGAAGACGAAAGCGGCCGCGGCGCGTCTGCGCGAGATCATGGATCACCCCGAACTGGATTCCTACGTTAAGAGCGAAGCCTTTGACGCCTTCATGTTCCTGGATGAATCCCAGGCCGCTCGAACGGCCCCGGGCGAGATGGGCTCGGCCGCCGGCCTTCACCGGCGCCCCGCCGGCATGGTCGTCGAGCCCGCGCAAGCCGGGGAGATGGAGGAGGTCGACCGAAGGCTCGGGGATCTGGTGCCGAATCTGGCGGAGCTCGAGCCGGACACCGCCGATTCCCTGAAAATGGGGGAGTATCTATTCCAACGCCTGGGGACCCTGGGTTCGCAGTTGGAGATATCGCGCACGACTTGTTTTTCCTACTGCTTTGGCGTGGAGAATCAAGCGAAGGCCGCTCTACGCCGGCGTCTGGCGAAGTTCCTCTCGGTCGAGCAGAACTACGATATCATCAAGAGCCTCCAAGAGAAGGCCACCGGCCCCATCAACATCTTTTTCCAGCAACATCTCCTGCAGACCATACGCGACCGGCGCATGGATTTTACGATCGACAACGTCCGCCGCACTTTTCAGCGCATTCTCGAACACCGCATCCGGTACCGTCCCGACGGCCTGAAAGCGCTCGGGATTATCCTGCTCGTCTTCGGGAGAACTTACGAGTTCCAGCAGTTCAACGAAACCATTCGGATCGACAATCCCCTGGGCCTCAAAGGATTCGACAATGACGAGCAGGTCGTGCGAACGGCTCAGCTCCTCATCAACCTCCAGCACTTCCGCAATCCCTACATTCACCCCGAGATCCGCGGCCAGGAGGCTATCTCGATGATCCGGGAAACGACGGCGGAATGCCTAGTGCTGTTGGGTCGGCTGAAATAGGGATGGAGAGGGTCCCCCATCGACATGGGTCGGCGCAACGAGGATCCGCCGAGAGTCAAGTTGTTCGTCGCCCTGATGGCCCAACCCGGCGACCTTTTCCAGGAGTGTGAAGCGCGGCTTGCGGCGGAATTCGGTCCCGTCGACGCGCGAGGGGAATTCTACTCGGCCGATGCATACACGCAGTATTACGCCCAGGAGTTCGGCGAGAACCTGGTCAAATGCATCGTCTCATTGGGGAAACTGGCGCCTCCCGAACAGCTGGTGGACGTCAAGATCCGCGCCAACGCGATCGAAGATTTCTTCGCCCGCAAGGCCGATCCCCTCGCCGACGCCCCGCCGCGAATCATCAATATCGATCCAGGCTATCTCAACTGCTCGAAAGTCGTGCTGGCGACGACGAAAGACCACGCGCATCGTCTGTACATGGGGCGAGGCGTCTTCGAGGAGGTAACACTCAGTTTCCTGAGGAAAGAGCGCGGATTCCAACCTCACCCTTGGACCTATCCCGACTACCGAGCGCCCGAACGCCTTGATTTCTTCAATCGCTTGCGCGAGATCTACCGGCGTCAGTTGAGGAGTGAGAACGCCCCGTCCGCTGGAAACGGCGCCCAGGTCGAGAAGGACCCGAACCCGCGAGGATGAAACAGATCTACCTGATCCACAGTTCCGACGCCAGATGGGTGACGCAACAGCGCGAGTCCCTCATCGATGAGCTTGTCTCCAGGGACATGCGCGACCAGAATCTCTCAGAGGTTTTCCCCGTCTCGAACGTGGCTCTCCGACTGGGCGACGTCCTGCCCGAGGTCCTCTCGGAGCTCTCCACGATTCCGTTCCTTGCGGACAGCAGGCGGGTCGTCGTCTTGCATAACCTCGGCGATCTATTGGCCGGGGGCAGAAGGAAGTCCTCCGGGGAGGGCGCGGAAGAAGGAGCGTCCGCACCGAAAAAGGCCAAGAAGCGCACGCCCGTCGAAGTCCTGGCCGCTTTCGTCGAGCAAGACCTTCCGGCGACGGAGAACGTCCTGGTCTTCAGCGTGATCATCGATCACTCGCGCGGCGAGTATCTCGACCTCAAGAGTCCCCTGTACAAACTGATCAGGGGATCCCCCCTGGGAGAGATTCTCAAGCCGGCGCGCCGCGAGAACGATCCGATCTTCCTGATGCGGGACGCTCTTCTGACGCGAGACACGGTGGATTGCCTGCGCCACTTCCGGCAGGTGTTCCGCGAGGACGCGCCGGGGCGCGTTTTCCGCGAGATCCTGAAGACCGTCCGCTTGCTCGTCCAGGCGAACGTCTTGAGGAAGGTCGAAGGCAGAGGCGTGAGGAATATCGAGACAAAGTACCTCCCGGATGGTCTGCCTGGGAACTACTACAAGGAGCGGGACTTCGTGCGGGACAAGATCAACGGCAATCTGCATCGCTTTCAGCTGCGCGAGCTGATACATGCCATGGAGCGTTTGCTCGAGATCAACCGCGTGCTCTATCCCTCGCAGAGCGATCCCTACGTTCCGGATTTGAGGATTCTTCTCGAGACTTTTATCGTTGAGTTCTGCGAAGGAACGGGGCAAAGATCCTGACGCAGTCTTGCCGCCCGGACAACGCGGCCCCGCCGGGGGGGGATGGAGATGCGTCGTCATGTTTGACGAGCCCGACTACCTGAAGATCGAGAAACGCGGTTCTCAGTGCGCGGGATGCGGGAAATCGCTCCTCGAAGAGGACCGCCATCCCTCCGTTCTTCTCGATCCGGAGAAGGCGGCCACACCGGCGGCGCCGACCGGAGAGCAAGGCGCTTCGGGCCAAGAGGACCGCTCTCCCCGGGAGAGCGGCGGCGCTCCCGAAGGTCCGCACAAGCAAGAGGCCGAAGAGTCCGGCTACAAACGGTTGGACTATTGCCGCGACTGCTGGGAGGGGATGAAAGAGCGGGCCTATTTCTCCTTCTGGATCAGCCGGCGCACGGAAGCGGATCTTCCGCCCATAAAACTCAACCGCGCCGGCCGGAACGTGGCCTTGCTCGCCCTGTTCGACTCGCTCAGCGAGAGGCGAGACGAAGAGACCGACTTCGCGCCCCATCTGTTCTTCCTCGCGCATCTCCTCATGAAATACAAGATCCTCAAGTGGATGCCCGGGGTCGCCCATCCTGAGACCGGCGAGCCAATGCTCCGATTCTCTCGCACCGATTGCGACGAGGAGGCGCTCGTCCCCGATCTCGATCTTCCCGACGAGACGATCGTCAGAATCAAGGAAGAGATCGAGGAGTACCTGAAAGAGAATACCGGCCAAATCGTGCGCTTGTAGGCCAGGGCGCAACGGGAATTCACGTTCGCTTCGGGCCAAACGCCGCGGATATCTTCTCCACAAGAAGACGCCACGCCATGCCGGGCGCGTCGCGCCGGAGGGGATGGCTCCAGATTTTGAGCAGGTTGCGCCGCAGACGCAGGCGGCGGAATTTTCGATAAAGACCGATCAACTCCTCCTTCGTTAGAACCTCGGAAAGAAAGATCGCCCTCTCCGGAGCGCGGTAGAGGTTGACGTCGAGCGCCGACCAGTCCGCAAGGTCGTCGGTCAGCAACCCGCGCTCCTTCGCGTATTCCCAAACCGGCGTGCCGGGATAGGGCGTCAGGAGATACACGTCGAAAAGATCCAGGCGGCTCGCGCGGATGAAATCATACGTCCGCATGACCTGCTCGCGGGTTTCCCGCGGAGAGCCGATGACGAACGATCCGTTGGCCGCTATGCCCGCGTTCTTGAGGAACTCGATGGCCGAGCGATTGTGCGCGACGCTCAC
Organism: Sumerlaeia bacterium; assembly: GCA_035527775.1. Classification (GTDB taxonomy): domain Bacteria; phylum Sumerlaeota; class Sumerlaeia; order UBA8349; family UBA8349; genus DATKZW01. Next base: position 7,203 of record DATKZW010000614.1, read on the forward strand.
CGTGCCTCCCTTGAGGTAGCTCAGGACCTCGTCGTCGCCGGATTCCAGTCCCATTCCGACGCTGACCACCCCAAGGCGAGCGAGAAGATCGGCCAGTTCCGCGTCGACGACGTTGGCTCGGCAGTTGCACGTGAACTGGATCTTGCCGAGGAGCCCCCGCTTCTCCAGGAGACGGAGAATCTCCTCGAGTCGCGCCTTCCTTGCCGCGAAAAGGTCGTCAAAGAAGCTGATCAGCGTCGCCTTGTAGTCGCTCACGAGCAACTCGATCTCATCCGCCACGCACTCGGCGGAAAAGAAGCGCAGCGTGTCCCAGAAGCGAGAAGACGCGCAGAAAGCGCATCGGTAGGGACAGCCGCGCGACGTGAACATGTACGTATGAGGCCGGATGGACAAGAGGGATCGGTCCGGCATGGGGAGCGCGTCCAAGTCTTCCAGGGGAGGTCGGGGCTCAGTTCGCACGACTCGCTCCCCGTCGCGGAAGGCGATGCCGGGAATCGACGCAAGGCGGTCCGCGGACAGTCCCTCCTCGAGGAACGCGCGGATGATGTCCACGAAGGTCTCTTCGCCCTCTCCCAGGCAGGCTGCGCGAACGCTTCCAGGGATGGATTCCGGCAAGGCCGATACGTGCACGCCGCCCATGAAGACCGGGATGTCTTCCGCCGCGAAGACGTCGGCGTGCCGCTTGGCGATCCCGAAGTTCTGCGAAACGGAGGAAATGCCCACAAGGCGGGGGCGGAACTCTCTGGCGGCGGCGACTACGCCGCTCGAAGCGATGCGGAATTCGACCGCCTCATCCCCGAGAGCCCGCCGGGCCGAGGATACGAGGTAGCCAAGGCCGAGATTGGGATAGCGCCGTTCGACCTCGACGCGCGGATTGATCGCGTTGACCAGGAGAACGCGCAGAGGCTCGCTCATCTCTTCGTTCCCATTGCGCCGGACCTCAGTCGAACATGACTGAGTCAGGCCGTCCTTTCGCCCACCACGAGCCCGTGAAGCATCAACGGCCAAGGCAGGGGGATTCCCCGCGAGAGGATCGCCTGGAAGCCGCAACGCCTCATCAGGCGTTTTAGATCGCGGGCGTTCCACTGGCGGAGATGACCCGGGTCGAACCTGGCTTCCCGGAACTTCAGGAACGCGACGCGCGCCGCGAACATCAGTCGATCATTGGGGTAGACGACAACGATCCGACCTCCTGGGCGGGTCACGCGCGCCAGCTCGCGCAGGACCTCTTCAGGGCGCTCGAGGTGTTCGATCACCTCCATGAGAACGCAGGTGTCGAAGGACGCGTCCGGGTAGGGCAGACGGCAAAGGTCCG
>DATKZW010000615.1:0-2037 GCA_035527775.1 Sumerlaeia bacterium
CCAAGGAGGCCCATCAGCGGCGCCACGGCGTAGATCGTCGCCAAGCCGGTCGTCTCTTGCCAGAGGCGATCGATCTCGTCGCTGAGCGCGGGGCGCAGAAAGTCGTCTTCCTCCTCCTCGGACTTGGCGTCGGGGCCGACGACGTTCAGGCGCAGGAGGTGGGCCGCTAGGCGCGCCAGCGGGGCAGGGTGTTCGGTAAGCATTTCCTGGAAGCGGGCCGCCGCCCGGGAGTTTTCGAGTTTGCGCGCCGCCGCCAGGATCTGTGTGGGCGCGACGCGTCCCCGCCGCAGGCGGATGTAGCCTTGGGCGATCCAGGCGGCGGCCACCAGCGAGGTCGGGATCAGGAAAAGCATCATGAACCCGCCTGCCAGCACGTATCTGTCGAGGTACGATTCCATGAAACGGCCTTGCTAGCCGGGACTTCCGCATCGTCTTGCGTCCGCGCCCTGTCGCGCGTCCGCGCATTCGGGGCGCCGCCGCCAAGCGTGTTTCGAAGGCCCGCGTCTCACTCTTCTTCCCCGGGCCAACAGCGTCGCTGCAATTCCCGCATGCGGCGGCGCCAGTCGGCGATCCCGTGCCACAGATCCAGGCCAAAGAGAAAAATGCCCAGACCCGCCAGGAACATCGGGACGGCGAAGAGGATCGCCAAGAGTCGGGGGTACGCGACGATCAGGACGCTCACGACCATGAGGGCCAAGCCTGCCACGAGAGGTACGAGATACCAACGGCGCGCGGGGCCTCTAAGAGGGAATTCGGGATCCATGAGTGTAGGAAACTCCTCGAACCAGAGATTTCGGCCGCCCCCGACGAGCATCCTGCCTGAACGGGGGGGGTAAAGTCAATTGCGGATGGAACGGGCGCGGGAAAGGAACTGCACCCGGGCGTCAGACGCAAAGGACCGGACTCGTGTCCTTCGCGCGGCGAGGGGAGCGGGGAGTCTCCTCCGAGAGATCCCGCGGGGAGGCTACTCTCTTCTCTTCATGACGAGCACGAAGGCGCGGTACACGTCGGGATCGAACTGGGCGCACATGTTCCGTCGCATGACGCGGAGGGCGTCGAAAGGGGTGTGAGCGGGCTGGAAAGACCGGTCCGTCGTGAGCGCGTCGTAGGCGTCGGCGACGGCGCAGATCCGGGCGTAGGGGTGGATTTGGTCGCCCGCCAGACCGAGAGGGTATCCCCCGCCGTCGGGGCGCTCATGGTGCTGAAGAAGAATAATGCTCGTTTCCTCGGTCGCCATGTTCTCGCGTCGGAGCAGGTTGTAGCCGTAGCCGGAATGGCGCTTCATCTCCGCCCATTCGGCCTCGTCGAGGGCTTCGGGCTTCTCGAGGATCTCCTGACGGACGAGGCTCTTGCCGATGTCATGCAGGGCCGTCGCCGCGACGATTTCCCGGAGATTCTGGCGGCCTTGAAGGCCGAGGACTTGCCGCGCAATGGCCAGGGTGTATATCGCGACGTTCACCGAGTGGCTGCACGGGTCGTACTCTCGATGCGGCGGCGAAAGCAGCTCGCGCAGGGAAGAGGGCTCCTCCAAGACGAAATCGACCGTACGCGACGCAATCTCGTGCTGACGGTAAACGGTCAGTTGGCGCGCGTTTTCAAAGACTTCCTTCGAAAGGGCGCCGAGAAGGCCGCGCAGCAGTTGGCACTTCTCGTCAACTCGGACCTCCCCGTCGGCCAGCGCTTGGCGCAGAACCCGTTCCTGGAAGACCAGGGACGACTCCCTCTCCTCCTCCCGGATGTAGAGCCGCGTCCTGGAGGCGTCTCGCCGAATGGTCGAAATGACGTCCTGCCTCAGGGGTTCGCCGGCGCCAAGGAAAACCTGGAGGGGGGCGTGCTCCGTGCCGCGGTAGAGGTTGAAGGGCAGCACCTCGCCGTTAACCAAGCAGGCCGCGGGAAACGGCAGATACCTCTGTCGCGCTCGGCGCGGTCGTCCTCCGCCGGGGCGCAGAAGAAGCGAGGATGAGGCCCCTGTCAGTTCGGGCACGGCAATGGACTCCGAAGGGGCGCGTCGCGAGGACGCCGGCGGGACGTGTGGGC
>DATKZW010000616.1:0-2607 GCA_035527775.1 Sumerlaeia bacterium
CCCCGACTGCATGCGCAAACTCTATCCCGGACTCTACGAGCAGAAGGCCCAACCCACACGGGAGACCCGGGGCGGGAAACAGAAAACCCGAAACAAGTGACACGCTGGGCGGACCTCGCGAAGCGGGAAACGGGTCCGCCCGTCTCCTTCACCTGTCCGGGTTGCTTGGGGTCTGGGAGCTCGGACTCGCGGACCCCGGATCCGCTTGGGGTCCAGAATCCGGCGCGCCGGTCTTCGGGCCGTCAAAGATGTCGTCGCCGGGAGGAAGGACAGCCGCGCGCAGTTCGCCCTCGGAGAGTTGGATGCGCAGGTGGTCGCAGACGCGCACCTGCCTCTCGCGGGTGACGACGCGCCCGTCCCGCGCGCGGCTGACGATGCTGTAGCCGCGTTCGAGCACCCGTTTCGGGTCCAGAGCATGCAGGCGTCCCGTCGCCGATTCCAGGCGATGGCGCGCTTCCATGAAGGCGCGCTCGAGACTTGCCTCGGCCCGGGCGGCGAGATCGTCCACGCGTTGGATCGCCTGGTGCACGAGATCCAGGGGCTGACGCAAGCCCCAACTCGAGGTCAGGCGACGGAGTTGAAGACGCCGCGTCTCGACCATCTGCTGGAGGGTGCGTCCCAGGCGCCGGCGGAGATTCGCGACCCGCTCGACGAGCGCCTGCGCGTCGGCGACGACGATCTCGGCGGCGGCCGACGGGGTCGGCGCGCGCACGTCCGCCACAAAGTCCGCGATAGTGAAATCCGTTTCATGGCCGACGGCCGAGACAACCGGGATGGCCGAGGCGTAAATGGCGCGCGCCACCCTTTCGTCGTTGAAGGCCCAAAGGTCCTCGATGGATCCCCCCCCTCGCCCCACGATCATGACGTCGATCCCGCCCTCGTCGGCCCCCCAGGGCCGCGCGGCGCTCAGGCGGTTGAGCCGCTCGATGGCGTGCGTGATCTGCGCGGGCGCCTCGTTGCCTTGGACGAGGGTCGGCGAGAGGATGATCTCCACGCACGGCGAGCGGCGCCGGATCACGTGGACGATATCGCGCCAGGCGGCGCCCGTGGCTGAGGTGACTACGCCGATCCGTCGCGGGAGCGCCGGGAGGGGTCGTTTCCGCCCCTCATCGAAGAGCCCTTCCTTCTCCAGTTTCTCCTTCAGGGCCAAGAAGCGTCGGAATAGATCGCCGAGTCCCGATTCCTTGAGCGAGGAGACGATCATCTGGTACTGGCCTCGCGCCTCATAGACCGATATGTCGCCTTTGGCGATCACCTTCATCCCATCGGAGGGACGGAACGCAAGTCGGCTCCGGGCGTTCTGGAAAAGAACGCACGAGAGAACGGCCGCATCGTCTTTCAGAGCGAAATAGACGTGTCCCCGGGCCGAGACGGTCCAGTTGCTGATCTCGCCCTCGACCTCGACGGCGCCGACGCCGGTCTCCAGCAAGCGCTTGATTGCGCGAGTCAGTTCTGTTACGCTCAGGGGGCGCCCGTCGGGTGGAGAGTGGACGCTGGGAACCATGACCGGATCTGTTCGCCTCCCGGTAAGGGACTGTCGATCCTCTGGGGCGACAACCCTACCAGAGGGGTTTTCGAAAAGGCAATGGCGCTTTCCGGCGTCTCCTCTTTGGGCGCTTTCCTTTTCGACGAGCGGCCTCACGGGAATGAGTTGATTATCCCGCCCCGGGGTCTCACAAGCCGTTCGCATTCGCGACGGTCGAAGATGCAGACGTTTCTCGCGCGGCGTTTCGATTCTTACCGTTCGGCGGCGCTTGCGATATGACACCAAGCGACCATCCCCTCCCGGCGGCCACCGTTCGCTCGTCGCGAGACGAGACGGGGCTTCTGCGCCTGGAAATCGCCGGGCGGCTCGACGCCCAGAGCTCCGCCGCGGCCTGGCGCGAGGCGATGGCCGCCCTGGAGGCCGCGGGAGAAGCCCGCGGCGTGGCGGTCGACGGGTCGGGAATCGAGTATTGCGACGGCGCGGGCATCGGCCTGCTCTTCGAGCTGAAGCGGCGGTGCGCCGGCAAGAAGATTTCCCTTGAGATCCAAGGCCTAGCGGAGGACTTCCGGCGGCTCCTCGCTCAGTTCGATCCCGCGGATTTCAAGCCGGGCGACGAAGCGCCGCATCCCACCACGACTTCCGCCATCGAGGAGATAGGTCGGGCGTGCCTGGAGATCGCTCGGGATCTCCACTCTCTGGTGGCCTTCGTGGGGGAATCGGGGTGCGTGCTGGTCCAGGTTCTGCGCCATCCCAGGAAGGTCCGATGGCGCGACACGCTCCTCGTGGCGGAACTGGCGGGAGTGAACGCCTTGCCTATCGTTGTCCTGGTTGGGTTCCTCTTGGGCCTGATCATGGCTTTCCAGGCCGCCATCCCGATGCGCCAGTTCGGCGTCGAGATCTACGTGGCCGATCTGGTCGCCCTGTCGGTGATTCGTGAACTCGGCGCTCTGATGACGGCCATCATCCTGGCCGGGCGCTCCGCGTCGGCCTTCGCCGCCGAGATCGGCACGATGAAGGTGAACGAGGAGATCGACGCCCTGAAGACGATGGGGCTCGATCCCGTGCGCTTCGTGGTGGCGCCGCGCATCCTCGCGGGCGTTGTCCTGGCGCCGCTGCTGACC
>DATKZW010000617.1:0-2733 GCA_035527775.1 Sumerlaeia bacterium
CGAGGCCCGCGATTATGATCGAGGCCAAAGACCGTCGCAACCTTTTTGCAGTTGCGGGCTCCGCCTCTCTGTGCCACGCTCTCAGGCGTCCGCGCCTCGGGGGGGCGAGGCGTCCCGGCAACGATGAAGCCCTCGTCAGAAGGCTTCCTCTCCGGTTTGGCAATGAAACGGCATTCAGTGTGGAACAGCCGTCCTCGGCGGTAGGGGACGCCATTATGCGGCAAGCATTCGCGAACACTCCCCACCGCCGCTTCAATCCGCTCCTGGAGGAGTGGGCGCTCGTCTCGCCCCATCGCGCCAAGCGGCCGTGGCAGGGAGGGGTGGAGAAACGCCCGCCCGACGCGCGACGCCGCTACGATCCCGACTGCTACCTTTGCCCGGGAAACACGCGCAGCTCCGGCCGGACCAACCCCGATTACGCCGACACCTTCGTCTTCGAGAACGATTTCCCCGCCCTGCATCATGGCGAGGAGTCCCCCGCAAGTCCCGTCGCTCCGACTCCCCGCCGGGAGGAGTGTGGCCCGGCCGCCCTCGGCGGTGACTGTGGCCCGGCCGCCCTCGGCGTTAAGTGTGGCACAGCCGCCCTCGGCTGTGGCGCCTCGCCCGGGGACCTGCGATCCTTCGAAGACTGCGCCGGGCTCATCCGCGCCGCCCAGGAACGGGGCGTCTGCCGCGTCGTATGCTTCTCGCCTCGCCACGACCAGACTCTCCCCCGCATGGAAACCAGCGCCACCGTCAAGGTCATCGCTCTTTGGGCGGAGCAATATGAGGATCTTGGCGCGAAGGATTTCATCTCCCACGTCCTGATCTTCGAGAACAAGGGCGAAATGATGGGATGCTCGAACCCTCATCCTCACGGCCAGATCTGGGCAACGGAAAGAGTCCCCTCCCTCGCGGGACGCAAGATCGACTCGCAACTGCGCTACTTCAAGTCTCGCGGCGCCCTTCTCCTGATGGACTATCTGGCGTGGGAGCTCGCTGAAGAAGAAAGGCTCATCGCTCGCAACGACTCCTTCGTCGCGCTCGTGCCCTTCTGGGCCGTCTGGCCCTTCGAGGCGATGATCCTCCCCGTCCGACCCGTGGCCGCCATTTCGGATCTCGAACCGGCCGAGCGCGAAGCCTGGGCGGAGATTCTCAGGGATCTAACCATCCGCTACGACAATCTCTTCGAGACCTCATTCCCCTATTCGATGGGAATCAACCAGCGCCCCACCGACCGGGGCGAATACCCAGGAGTCGTCCTCCATCAGGCCTTCTACCCCCCTCTCCTCCGCAGCGCCGTCGTGCGGAAATTCCAGGTCGGCTACGAGATGAGCGGGGAGCCGCAACGCGACATCACGCCCGAACAAGGCGCGGCGCGCTTGCGCGACTGCGGCGGCAAGCATTACGCGGACAAGTGAGAGACCGAGGATGGGGAGGTCACAGCCGAGGGAGGCTGTGCCGCAATGGAGGGGGCGGGGGGAATGCATGAACGACGCAAAGAAGGAGAACGGCGCAAGGAAACGGTTTCTGCTGATCCTTCTCGCGGCCGCCGTCATCGCGGCCACGTTCCTCCTGTACCGCAACTACCGACTCCGGGGCGTTGCCGCGCTGAACAACCAAGCCGTCGGGCTCATTGACGAGGGCAGATTCCAGGAGGCCGTCCCGATCTTGGAGCAGGCCCGCGCGCGAGACCCGAAAAACGGCGCCGTTCTGCGAAATCTTGGGAAGGTGTATGGGGCGCTGGGCCAGGAGGAAAAGGCGCGCGAGGCCTTCCAGGCGGCGGGACCGCCGCAATAGAGCCGTCGCGACAAGACGCGCCAGCGAGAGATCGTCATGTTGATGGCGCTCGAAGGAGGCCCCATGCGGATCGCATCCGTCTTTCAGAAACAGTTCGGCGCCGCCCCCGCGGTCGTGACGCGCGCGCCGGGGCGCGTGAACCTCATCGGCGAGCATATCGACTACAACGGCGGCCACGTTCTGCCGGCCGCCATCGGCTTCGCCATCCGAATCGCCGCGTCCCCCCGCGACGACGGACGCTTCCGTCTTTACGCCGTCCAGTATGAAGAGGTCTTTGAGGGAGGACTGCCGCCGGAACGAATGGACGACTTCTCCTGGGCCAACTATCTCTTTGGGGTCGTTCACGAGTTCGGGAAACTCGGACACGCCGTCAGGGGAATGGACGCCGTCATCGACGGCGACATCCCGCGCGCCTCGGGCCTGTCGAGCAGCGCGGCCTTCGAGGTCGCCGCCGCGTGGGCGGTGCGGCAAATGCTCGGCGCGCGCCTGTCGCGCATGGAGATCGCGCTTCTCGGCCAGCGCGCCGAGAACCGGTTCGTCGGCGTCAACTGCGGCATCATGGACCAAGCCATCTCGGCCGGGGCCCAGGCGGGTCACGCCATGCTCCTCGACTGCAACACGCTCGAGGCGACCCAGGTCCCCCTCGATTTCCGCGGCGAGGCCGCCATTCTGGTCGCCCACAGCGGCGTACGGCGCGGTTTGTCGGCCTCGGCCTACAACCAGCGGCGCTCGAAGTGCGACGCCGCCCTCGAAGTCATCCGCCGCGAGACGGGGAAAGACCTCGCCTGTCTTTGCGACGCCGCGCTCGAAGACCTCGAGGCGGCGAAAGGCGCCATGGACAACGAGATGACCGTGCGCGCCCGCCACGCCATCACCGAAGAGGCGCGCGTGCGACAAGCCACGGAAGCCCTCCGGTCGGGCGACCTCGAGCGCATGGGCGCGCTCCTCGACGCC
>DATKZW010000618.1:0-10797 GCA_035527775.1 Sumerlaeia bacterium
TTGGGCGACGCCGATGCATACGGCCGGCAGTTTCGTCTTCTCAATGCGCTGGGCAATCCTGGGCGCTTCATGAAAAAAGACCACGCCATTGGCGCCGAGAGAAGGCAAATCCTCGATGCGCCTTTTCGTTTTGCGCTCCGAGCAAAAGCCTTCTTCATCCAACAGCATCTGCCAAGCGCCGGACTCGACGGCGTACTGAAGCGCCCCGCGAAAGATCAATAGCGACTGAGGCAGAGCGAAAGACGGTCTGGACATGACGACGGCGATCTTGCGGGACTGGGATCTCATGGATGCATCCCCCGAGGGTCCGCCGAACTGCCTATTGGCTGTGCGCCCCGCGGACGCGCCCTCTGCCGCCCGGACGCGCAGGAACCCGGCGCGACCGAACCGACGCGCCAACGCTTGGGACGCTCCGTTTCAGGTCCGTCTTCGGCGCCGTCAAGGCGATCTCCTGCCCTTGAATGTCACCCGCCTTGGCCGCGCGCACTTTCCGTTTGCGTTCCGTCCTCGAATCTGGCACGTTCTCCATGAGGGGAGGAAGTCCATGGAACTCGAGATCATGGAGCACGGTGATCACCTCTTGGTGTCCCCCTCGGGCGATATCGTGTGGGACTCGTGCAACCAACTGCGCGAGGCAATCGCCAGGCGAATCGACGCCGACGAGGACGGCGACGCCAAGCACGAGGACGAGGCGGAGGCCGCGCCGCCCCGGGGAGTGTACACGCGGCTGTGGCTCGATCTTGGGGACGTCACCCTCATCGATAGCGTCGGACTCGGAGTGCTAATGGGGATCCGGATGATGTGCCATCGCTGCAACGTGCGACTTACCCTCGTCGAGCCCTCCAAACAGGTGATGGCAACTCTCAAGGCGGTCAAGTTCGACTCGCTTTTCGACATCGTCGGCCGGGAAACAGCCGAGACGGCCGTGCTGGAGAACTCCGAGGAGTGAGACGGGACTCGTTCGGGTTGGATTGCGACGACCGTGTCGTGGGGCCCTCGACTCGGAAACGAGGGCGCGTCGCGCTTATTGTCGCGCGCCCGGGGGGGGAGTCTCAGTGGCACCTCGCCCCCGCGCCCTCAAGCGGTCATGTTGACGGCTTCCACCGCTTCAACTTCGGGGACGGCTTCCCTGATTCGGATTTCGACCCCCTGCTTCATGGTCATCAAGGCGCCGGGGCAGCCCGCGCACGCCCCTTGCAGGCGAACGAAGACGGTTTTGTTCTCCACTTTCACCAACTCGATATCGCCGCCGTGGCTCTGCAGCATGGGGCGGATCTCGTCGATCACGCTCTGAACCTGCTCTTCCATCGGTCTTCGCTCCTTATCCGTGTCTGCCGGCCTCGGGGCCTCCCACGTACGCGGGAGATCTCGCAGACCGGCGAAGAGGCCTCGCCTCTGCTCCCATTCCCCATCGATCATACTTGCGGAGCGGTCGCCTGGCAAGAGGTATTCAGGCGCCTCCGCGGAACGCGCGAACGACACTCAGGCGTGGCGCTCGGCGTCAGGCGTGAGTCATGAAGAGAATTGGGAAGAGAGCTTGAACCGCGGACGGAACGGTGGCAGAATCTCTTCAGCTGCTGGGAACCCGCCGACCGGCAAGGGAGGGGGGAGCGCCCAGTGGGGCGTTTCTGGGTCATCACATGCTTAGGTTCTTCCGTTGCGGCAACTGAAGGGCCGGGAGGTTGGAGAATGACTGGCGGAGCGGCTCAGGATGCGGCCGAGCGCCTTCGGGCGCAAGCCATTGAGAAGACACGGGAGATGACGCGGGTCCCTCTCATGGGGGCTTCGGGTACGCGCTTGCTGGATCTCTCGCGCGAGAACCCCGACAAGGTGAACCTCTCGGAGGTCGATGGGCTCATCAGTCACGATCCCGCTCTGGCCTCGAGGGTGCTCCAGGTGGCGAATTCAACTTACTACAGTATGCGCCAGGAGGTGACGACCGTTCGCCAGGGCATCATGACCATCGGCCTGCACGACCTTATGAGCCTGGTCGTTGTCACTTCCCTGATGGACAGGTTCAAGACGGCAAGCCCTCTGAAGAACCTCGATCCCGTTCAGTTCTGGATGCACTCCGTCGCGGTGGGCGGCGCGGCGAAGGTGGGCGCGGGTTACTGTGCCTGCTCGTTTCTGGCGCCGGGCGAAGTCAGTGTGGCCGCATTGCTTCACGACATCGGCAAGGGCCTCTTCATTCGGTTCTTCGCCGAGGAGTACGACACCGTCATCGCCTCAGCGGCCGAGAACGGAAGGCCCCTCGAAGAGGTCGAGGCCGAGACCTTCGGAATCTCCCACGACGAGCTGGGCGGCATGCTTGCCGCCCGGTGGAAGTTGCCGGAGTTCATCGGCCAGATTGCCACCCACCACCATCGGCCCCAAGACGCCGAGCGGACCTATTACGACGCGGTCGCGTTGGTGTCCTGGGCGAACTCTTTTGTCAAGCGCGAAGGCATCGGCAACAGCGGCAACGCGTACTACCCCCCCGCCGAGGAGAGCGCCGCGTTTGCCCCATCGGAGAACGGCTCGGCCAAGCGACCCGTCGGCGAGGCGCTCGAGCCCCGTCGGGGGGAGATCGTCAAGGCCATTGCGGGCAGTCTCGGGAGCATGGCCGACACTATCAATCCCACGGGGGAAACGCAAGAGGAGATCGAGGATAAGGATAAGGCGCGCGAGGAAGCGGCTCGCGCCAGAGCCGAACGGGAAGACGCCGTCGCGCGGCCCTCTCAGGAAAAGCGCGGGCTGTTCAGCCGTCTCGTTGACTTCTTCCGCATCTAGGCCGCGTGCGTCGCGCGCGCGACGGCGCTCAGGCCGTTTGGAAATCCCGGACGACAGTTTCGAGCGCCGCGGAGGGAAAGAAGCCGGGCTCCGAACCGGCGAAGAGCCTCTGCGACATGGCGCCGCGCGGTCGGCGCTGGAGGGGGGACTCAGCGTACGCGGTAGAGCGGCCTGAGTCAGCCGCGCTGGGGGACTTGAGTTCAGAGGGCGCCAGGATCTCTCTGGAGCTCCGGGGAGGGGGAACGCGGTTGCCGTCGGCGGGGGGGGCGCTTTCGGGGGCCACCTGTCCGGGCGGAGTCACGGTTTCGAGGTAGATGGTCTTGCATCCCGTCGCGACCAGCGCAAAGGCGGCGACGAGCGCGAGCAGCAACGCGCCGAGGGAGCATCGCTCGAAGGCGGAAATGGTTCTCATGGTTAACGGGCCTCCCTGAGTTCGATGTAGTAGTGACCGATTCCGGAAGTGAGAGCGGAGAACTCCCGATAGGTGGCGACGGAGTTGCCGGGCAGCGCCAGTCGCTGCCATGCGCTGGGACCTTCGACGGGGACTCTGTCGAGGTCGAAGAATTGCGCGCGCCCCTCCACTTGGAGTGGATAGTCCGTGCGGTTGCGGAGCAGCGCCCAGACCTCCAGCGTGCCGGCAGGGGAGCGGCGGGTGTTGGTCTGCTCGACGGCGATCTTGTTGCGGAGCGTCCTGTCGAGGACGGCCACGGCGTCCATCCGCGGCTTCGCGTAGGGCGCCCGGTTGTCGCGGACTCGGACGCCGGGCCCAGGGCCTTCGTCCACCTCGATGCGCGCGCATCCGGCCAGGAGCAGCGCGACGGCCGCGGCGGCCGCCAGGGATAGTCTCGTTGCTCTCTTCATAAGGGTTCTCCTCCTTTGCATGGACGGCCGTACGCGACCGGCCGTTTCCATTCTTGCTTCGATCCGCCTCGGGCCCGCGCTTTACGGCTTCCCCGCACTCTGGATCGGCACGGCCGAGCGCGAGCGGACCCAGACCATGCCGTTCCGTCCATCGATGAAGAACACGGCGCCTTCGCGGCGCTGCTCAACGATCTCGTTGCCCGAGGCGTCCGCGAAACGGATCGTGACGTCGCCGCCGTTCGGATCGGTCCGGCAGGTGAGAACGTGCACTGCGTCGGGAAGGTTCTTCCACGCGCGCGTGTCGGCGCGCGTTTGCACTTTCGAGGCGATGAGGAGTTGGGTCACGCCGATCACGCCTGCCGCGGCGCTCGCGGCCAGCAACTCGTCGCGATGGTCCTCGGAATGAGCGCCGGCAATCGCCGCGGCGGCCGCCACGCCAGTAAGCGCCGTTCCTATCTGCTGGTTGGTCCGACGAAAGACCACGTGGCCCTGAAGGATCTTCTCGATCGGCCGGCCGCCGCGGGTCATGGCCTGCCAAGCGACGTCCTCCATCGGATACGCGTCCTCGGTTTTTTCGTTCACGGTCACGCGCACCTTCTGCTCCGTGAAGCCGACGCCTCGCTTGCAGACCAGTTCGTGCTGCCCTTCCCCCAAAGCGAGCTTGCGCGGCGCGCGCCCGGTCTCGGCGAGGATCAGGGTGTTGTGATCCGGCGGCGGCAGCGTGAAATCCGGGCGCAGGCGTTGGACGTCCTGGTAGGCGGTCTGAGCCAGATCCCCATCGCCGAGACACTGCGACGCCCATCCCTCCAGAAAGGACATCAAGGCGAAGTCGCAACGATGCTGTTCCTCTTCGGCGAAAGCGTCCTGCAACGCTCCGCCCTTGAAGCAGGCGCGGGCGTTCTCGAAGTCGCCCCGTCTCATGAACAGGAGGCCGCGATAGTAGTAGGCCATGACGCGCTCGTAGGGCTCGCCTTTGAAGTCTTTCGTTCCTTCTTCATGCCAAAGGCTGCGCGCCCGAGCCGCGCCGGGATCGTTGGCGTAGACGGCCTCGATGCCCCGGATCGCCTCGTCGAAGGATTGTTCGGCCAGTTCGAATTCCCCCATGTCCATCGCCGCCAGACCCGCGTGCATGTGGTTGAGGACGAGGCCGCGGCGGCCGCCCAGGAGAACGCGCGCGTAGAGGATTCTCACGGGCTCCGGCTTGTCCTCCAGATAGGTGTCCAAAGCGGCCTGGGAGACGGGCGGCTCGCCCACCGCTGCGCACGCCTGCAAAAGCAATCCCAGCCCGATGACGACGATTCGGCCCGCAACGTCGAGGCGCAGGCCTCTGGGCGCTCGAGCTCCACCGGCGCTTGTCTCAGCGGCGCGTGCCGCGCCAGCCGTGGATGACGCGTCACCGGTAGATGACGTCGTCCTGGGCTGTCTTCCGAAAACCATAGATGCCGCTCCAGACGATCTCGGCGGTCTCGAGGTCCACCATTTCGAAGACAATCTGGTGGTAGCGCGAGCGGGCGCCCGAGCGCGAGCCGACGGCGTCGATCGTCGCGATTCGGCCGGTCAGGCGGTAATCGCCCCCGAGGGTTGCCCGGGTCTGGCCCGTCGTGCCCGGGTCCACGACGCCTTCGCGCTTGAGGGACCGTTCTTGTTCAACCATGTCGACGGCGTGGCGTCCGACGAAGACCATGCGGCCCGCGGCGGCTCGGTTGAGCTCCACCCGCAGACGGTCGGTTATGATGTTCTTGTTCAGGGGCGTGGAGCCTTCGTTCTTGAAGTACTCCGCGTCGATGATGACGCGAGGAGGCGGCGTGCGTCCCGCGAAGGCGGGCGAGGCGAGCATGTCGCGCATCATCTTGTCGGTCATGCTGATGAGATCCTGGGATTCCAGGCCGACCCCGGCCGGCGGACCGACTGTCGCGGGGTCGTTGTAGACGGTGGGGCGTCCCGGCGCGTTCTCGACGCGTGTGGTGTAAGTCGTACATCCCGCCGGCAGCGCCGCCATTGCCAGGGTAGCGCCCAGAGCCATCCCTAGGCCCATTCGATTACCGGGGCGGAAGTGAACTCTCATGGTCTTGGCCTCCCTTTTCGCCGAGGTCTTGCGAGGATTTTGACAGGCGTCGCGCCGAAATGTTCCGCGGAAACTCGCTGAGAGGGCGTATGAAAAGCGTGGAACAGCCGCCCTCGGCTGTTATCTGCGCAGGATCCCTCGCTTCTTTTCATGGACCTCGCCGGCGAGGGCGCTGCGGCGGGGCGCCGACGCCACACACTGCCCAACCGCGCTTTTCACACACCCTCTGAGACTCGTCTCTTTGCACGCGCTCCCGGACGCGCTCCCGGTCCGGAGCATCCCGTGGCCGGGTGGGGAGAACCGGACGGCGATCCCTCCCGGCCCGCTTGCGCATCATCGCAGAGTCGCGCGGCTATTGGAATAGCGAATACGATTCGCCCCCCGCATGGCGCTGATCCCCCTTTCCGGGGAGCGTGAAGGCCTGTTTCCTGCCCGATGCATCCCCGGGAAAGCGATCTCGCCGTTCGAGGTAAAATCAGTAAAATCAGGCAGGTGCGTCCGTGCGCCCTTCATGGGAAGAAAGAAATCTGAAAAAACACCAACCAAAATCGCCGAATCTGCGCCCTTTATTCCGGGGGAGTGAGATGCGCACTCGCTGCACTGTCTTCAGAACAGCGCCGATGGCTGCTCGCCTGCATACGCGATCTCGCTCCCCCTCTCCTCGCGTCAGCCCTGGGCGGGAACGGAAAAAAAACTTGCGTTTGCCGGCTTGGGACGTATTCTGGGCTCTGGTTCGGATTGGGCGGGCTCAGGTTTTCCCGAGATCCATCGAACGGAGGAAGGCGAGCGCATGCAACGGGGATGGCGTTTGGCAATCGGACTCTCGGCCGCGGTTCTCGTCCTGGCGGCGACGGGCTGCATTCGGTCTCGCGTCCTCATCACCTCCGACCCGCCCGACGCCACGGTGAAGTTCCAGAACGTGGAGCGCGGCGAAACGCCGATCACTATCCCTTTCATCTGGTACTGGTACTACGATATCGCTCTCGAAAGAGAGGGCTACGAACCCGTGCAGACGACGGAACGCTTCCGCTCGCCGCCGTGGTTTCTCTTTCCTCTCGATTTTTTCGCCGAGCTGGCGCCGATTCCGATTCCGGATACGCGCAAGCGTCACTATGTCTTGAAACCCATCACCGAGCCCTAACGCTCCTCGTCTGCCCGTCAATCCTCTTCGCCGGCGCCATGCGGCTTCAGGCGTTCCAGGATCTTCTCGGCGCACAAGGCGTGGCCGAGCTCGTTCCAGTGAACGTAATCGCCCGATACCGTCATCCGCCCGTTCCTTTCGCGCTCCCGCCGAATCGCTTCCGAGATGCCGCCGACAAACTCGATCTCGAACTCGGCCGCGAGCCGCTGAAACTCTTCGTAGTAGGGAGAGTCCTCGCCCACGCAGAAACCGACGACTCGCACGCCGGGCCATCGTTTCCGAAACATCTCGAAGATCTTCCCCGTGACGGAGACGGCTCGCCGAAACCCCGCGTGTTGCGCGCCTTCCTCAGCGATGTCGCGCTCGACGGAGTCCTCGCCGGCGGCGGCGCGGCGGTCGAGGCCGAGGAGAATCAGGTAGAGGAGCCGCGAATGATGGTTGGCAAAGCGCCGAAGTAGAGGATGCTTTTTGGGCAGGGCGTAGTAGACCTCGCCGTTCTCGCCGGGATAGGGACGTCGAAATCCGCAATTGTTCTTCTTGCTCTGCAACTCGAGCTCGAGGGAGTTGTTGATGAAGTCGTTCCAACAGAACTGCCAGAGCACCAGGTCGGGTCGGACTTCGTCCATATACTGTTCCAGGATCATGAACTGCTGCAAGGTCCCCGAGCCCTCGATGCCGTAGGCGAAGATCTCGGCGGGCAAGGCGGCGCCGATTAGGCCGTAGTACGTTTTCTCGTTGGACACCTGCCCGGCGTGGGTGAAGGAGTCGCCGACCACGAAGATCTTCGTCCGGTCGGAGTTCACGTCTCCGAAAAACCGGAATCCCCGCTTATCGGTCGAGTACCGAACGTGGTACTCGTTCCCCGCGGCGTCCTTGTGCGGGCCTTCGTAGGCCATGTTCTCGATGGAACGCCACCCGAGTCGCTCGTCCATTCGGATGATGCCGATGCGGTCGATCTCCTCCGAGCTCTGGGGGAGCGAGATCTTCTTGACGGCCAGATAAGAACGCGTGGCGAATTCGGCCGCGACCAAGGTCAGGATCGCGGCGACGATGGAAAGGGAAACCCTGGCAGCCAGGCGGCGAAATGCTGGTGAGGTCATCCTTGTGTGTCTCTGGGGCATGGACAGCTCGCGGGCGAGTTGTGAGCAGAAAGCGCATCGGCGCCAGACTTTCCTGTTGTGCCGGTGACGCGGGACCGGCCCCCGCTACTTCTCATAAGCGTTGAGCACGGTCTCGAGCAGAAACCGCGCGCCTTCCTTGTTCGGGATGCGGCCTCGGACGCCGCTGTCGAGGTCCGTCATCGCGAAAGGCGGCACGGCCGACCCGACGCACGAGGGGCAGCCGTCTTCGCACGCGCACTCCTTGATGACCGTGAGCACCGTCCGCATGATCTCGTCCAGCCGATCCAGGCACCGCCGCGCGTACCCCACGCCTCCGGGATAGCGGTCGTGGAGGAAGAAGGTCTCGCGCTTCAGGCAACTCGAATCGACCACCGCCCCCACGTCCTGCGGGTCGCACATGACGTAGAGGGGCGCCACCTCGACGAAGACGTTGGCGACGCCAATCAGAGCCTCGCTCACCACCATCTTCTTTTCCTGCATGGCGTCGACCAATTCGTCCGGTGGGCAGAACCACATGGCGACCGTTTCGAGCGACTGGGGCGGCATCTCGAGCTTCTCGAAGCCCAGACTGTCGCGCGAGTGGAAACGGATCTTCTTGAACATGGGGATCACGGTCGTCACCGTTACGTCGCCGAAGCCCGCGAGCCCCCCTCGCCAGTCCTCTTCCTCTTCCTTCTCGTCGATCTGGATCTGCGAGGTCGTGATCGCTTGCGTGTAGTAGTCGAGGTCGCGCCGTTCGACGCGGGCGATTTTCTGCTCGATGTCCAGCTCGTTCACGAAGTAGGTGTCGGCGCCGTGCAGGTAAACGGCGTGCCCGTGCAACTGCGACAGCGCCGTCACCTCGTCCATCGTGCCGATGACGCGCTCGCCCTCCGATTCGTCCTGAATCGTGTAGACCGGGCCCGCGATGTTTCGCAGGTTGACGCCCGCGGCGGGGTACTCCGACTGCGCCCAATACCAATGGCGCTTGCCGTCGGGGGCGCTCTTGTCGTCGGGGATTCGGCGAACGGCTTTCTCGTCCTCCAGCAGTTCAAGTATTACTGGAGCGTACGGGCCGAAGATTCCCGCGCAGCCTTCGTCCGCGTCTCCCGCTTCGTTGTCCGAGAGCGGCAGCTCGTGGATCGCGCACTTGATATGGCCCACGACGATGTGCGGGTTGTCGGGGTCGACGACCGCCTGCTCGGGACTGCGGCCGAAGAGGTAGTCGCAGTGCGTCATGAGGTACTGATCCATCGGCGCGTTCTGGCCGATGAGGAAGACCGCCGACTCCTCCCGGCCGCGTCCGGCGCGCCCCGCCTGTTGCCAAAGACTGGCCACGCTGCCCGGGTAGCCCACGAGGAGACACGCGTCGAGCGTGCCGATGTCGATGCCGAGCTCGAGGGCGTTTGTGCTCGCCACTCCGAGGATCTCGCGGTCGACGAGCCGCCTCTCGATGGCGCGGCGCTCCTCGGGGAGATAGCCGCCTCGGTAGGCGTGGATCGCCTGCGAAAGCCGCGGCGAGACGTTTCGCAGCAGGTCGCGGCAATTCTTGAAAATCAGCTCCGCCGCCAGCCGCGTCCGCACGAAGGCGATCGTCTGAATCCCCTCCTCGACCAACGACGCCATCAGGTGCACGGCCTCCCAGAGCGAGCTGCGGCGGTCGCCCCCCACGCGCCAGTCGTCGCTCTTGCCGCGCGCCGCCGTCTCGAGGGGCGGCGGGTTCCAGAAGATGAATTTCTTGGGGCCGCGCGGCGAGCCGTCCTCGTCGATCAACTCCATCTCGACGCCCGTGATGCGCTCGGCGTGCTCGCGGGGATTGTTGATGGTCGCCGAACAGCAGACGAACTGCGGCGACGAGCCGTAATGGTTCGTGATGCGTCGCAGACGCCGGATGACGTTCGCCAGGTGCGAGCCGAAAATGCCGCGGTAGGCGTGCACTTCGTCGATGACGACGAATTCCAAATGCGTGAAGAAACGATTCCAGCGCGCATGATGCGGCAGGATGCCTTGGTGGAGCATGTCGGGGTTCGTGAGAATCACGTTCCCGCCGTCGCGCAGCTTGCGCCGGAGACCCTGCGGCGTGTCGCCGTCGTACGCGCCGGCCAGGAACCCGAACCCGCGCTCGGGCGCCTGAAACGCCCCGATCCCGCGCAACTGATCCTGGGCGAGCGCCTTCGTCGGGAAGATGTAAAGGGCCGTGGCCAGGCGGTTCGCGATCTGGGCCTCGACGACGGGAATGTTGTAACACAGCGTCTTGCCGCTCGCCGTTCCCGTCACGATCACGACGTTCTTGCCCTGACGGATCTTCGCGATCGCCTCGGCTTGATGACTGTAGAGACGCTCGATGCCGTCCCTCTCGAGCGCCTCGCGCACGATCGGATCGAGCCCGCCCTCGACGTCGCCAAACCGCGCCGGCCGCTCGGGCAGCTCCTCGACGTGCACGACCTGATCAAAGAAGAACTTCCGCCCCCGAATCCGCTCGACAAAGACCTCGACGTCCACCGTGCGGCTTCCCCTTCCTAGGCCCACGGCCTAGATCGCACACAGACCCCCGGCGCGCAAGGGGAAGATCCCGGTGTGGAAGACGAAGCGGCTCCCCCGAATCCCGATTGTGGTTCCGGTCTGCCATACTCTCTGTCGCGCGGAATGCGAGCCGCCGTGACGGCCTCGCCTGAGAGAGATCGCCACGGATTACCAAGAAATCTCCACGCGCCGCGCCCTCCGACCCTTGTATTGACAATAGCCGAGGGCGGCTGTTCGGCGCTTTTCGCGCACGCTGTCAGTACTGCGTTTCCGGCAGGAGCTCGGCGGGTCTCTCCAGCGTGGGGGCGAAGGTCGCGTCGATCGGCCCGCTGCTCGGG
>DATKZW010000619.1:0-6825 GCA_035527775.1 Sumerlaeia bacterium
TCCCGACTCCAGTTTCGAAGCCCAATGGAGCCGCTCGCGGCGCTCCGGGAACCGCGCGAGGAGGGCGCGATAGAGACGGACGGCAAGGTCCTCTGAAGAGGAAGGCGAGGGGGGGCGCCGAGCTGTGGCCAAGAGACTGCACGCCAGATTGACGATCCGCTTTCTCTTTTGACGGAAATCGCGCGCCTTCGTCAGTTCATCCGTCCAGTAGTCCAGGTCGCCGCAGTCCCAGCATTGGTCCAGGGCGCCCAAGTAGATCCTCGCCAAGAAGCTGCGCACGGGATCGTCCTCGCCGCCGCGGAAGGAGGCGTGCGCCGCGTGCCAGAACTCGGCGCTCTCAAGAAACTCCCCCACGATTTCCCAGCGATCGCACGTTTCCAGCGAAGGGCGCCGGCCTTTGATCTCGCCCTCCGAAGGCGCGCGAGCCAGAAGACCCTTGCAGCAATCGCGAATGAACTCCTCGTCGGATCGCCCGCGTCGAGCGTACTCCTCTGAGGCGAAGAGGCGGCGGCCGATCTCCTGGGGAATAAACCGACCGTCGATTTTCCCCGCCAAGACGCGTCCCAAGCGCTCCTGCCACCGATCCAATTCCTCCCTTCGGGCGGCGCGCCCGAGAATGTCCCTGTGGAAACGACCCAACACCGGCCGGTGCGCTCGGGCCACGAAGCCCGCAAGGGTCTCCCGCGCCCGAGCATGATCCTCGCCCGCCGCGTCTTCCTCAGAGACGCCGGAGGAGGAGATCGACGCGGAGACGCCTTCATCTTCCTCGCTTGCGTCGGTTCCCAGGACCCAGCTCCGCCAATTGCGGATCGCGTCCGCGTCCACCCGGGGATGACTCAGGATGGGATCCTGGAGCTGTTCGTCGATGATCTGGAGGCTTTTCCAGTCTTTGCTCTCCAAGATGACCTCGTTGGGACATTCATACACCCAGGCGTAAAACGTCAGGCCGACGCCCATCTCCACTCCCATGCGGGCGAAGGCCGCGATCTCATGACGGTTGCTGCGCATCACGACCATGTTGATCTGGAGTTCCTTGATGGCGCCCTCGTTCTGCTTCCCGACCAGAAACTCGAGGTTCCTCATCAGCACGGACCAATCTCCCCCGCGGCGAATTCTCTCGTACGTCTCGCGGGTCGCCGCGTCGATGGAAACGTTGACGTAATCGATCCGCAAGTGGGCGATCCTTTCCCACATCCGGGGAGTCAGGAGATTGCCGTTCGTTTCCAGGTTGAACCCCAGGCGAGGATACCTCTCGTTCTCGAACCGCTCGAGATAGTCGCACAGCCCGGGAATGGCGAAAAGCTCGCCGCTCCCGAGAAGCTCCAGACATTCGACGGTTGAGAGATTGCCCTCCAGCTTTTCCAGCAACTCCAAGGCGTCCGAGCCCTTCTCTTTGGGTCTGCCGCTCGCCGAGCACATGATACAGCGGAAGTTGCACCGGAAATCGTTGAGGATCTTGACGTGTGAAGGGCCTTGGGACAGCTGCGTCCGCCCGCTTCGAACGTCTTCAAGCAGGGGGCGCGGGAGGGGGAGCGCGTCGTCGACGTCATACCAGACGCCGCTGCGCAAGTGCGGGCAGGTCGATTCCCGGCAAAAGCGCTCCAGGTTGCCGCCCTCGCACATTTCGGCGCGCAAGGCTTGGAATCGCTCGCTGTTCCATACCTCGTCCAGAGCGCTCTCCGTGAGACGGCCCATGTGGCCTCTAAACCACAGGTCGCAGCAAGGCGTCACGCGGCTCCCGGCGTTAATTTCGACTCGGTAGAAGGGGAGCAGGCAGCGAAGGCGGCGCATACTTCAGGAACGACCTGGTCCTCGAGAATGCGAATGGTCCGCGGGTTCTTCTTTCGAAGGCGGGGCAAGACGTCCGGTCGGCGTCTTTCCTCGGACTCAGGCGATCCTTTGTAACATCCGGGCGCGAAAGCCGTCAAGTCCGGAACCCGGGCGGTGGGAGTGCAACGCCCGATTCGCCGCCTTCGTCTCCCTTCAGTTCGATCCGCACCTGCGCGATGCGATTGCCGTCCATCCGCTCGACGCGGAACGCGGCGTCGTCCGTCTCGACGACGTGGCCCACCTGAGGGATGGCGCCAAGGGTCATGAGAATAAAGCCGGCCAGCGTGTCGTATTGGGGATCGTCGAAGGCGACGGGCAGTTCCTCGGAGAGGTCGTCGATGTCGGTCGCCCCATCGGCCAGATAGGAGCCGTCGTCGCAACGGCGCAGTTGACGGCCGCGGGCGTCGAACTCGTCTTCGATCTCGCCGACGATTTCCTCGAGAACGTCCTCGCGGGTGACCCATCCACTGGTCCCGCCGTACTCGTCGACGACGATGGCGACGTGGACGCCGCGCTTGAGGAACTCCTGAAGCAGAGCGCTCACGCGCATGTACTCCGGAACGAAATAGGCGGGCGTGACGTAGAACTCGAGGGGACGGTCGGGATCATCGCTATAGAGGATATCGTAGACGCTGACGTAGCCGAAGAGGTCGACGATGCGGTCTCGGTAAACGGGGAAGCGCGAGTGTCCCGTTCGGCGGGAGAGTTCGCGGACCCCTTCGACCGTCATGCCGTCGCCGAGCCGGATGGCGACGACGGAGTTGATCGGTTCCATTACTTCGCGGACGAGGGTCTCCTCGAGGTCCAGGATATTGTAGACCATCTCCTGCTCGTCCATCTCTTCTTCGTTGTCGTCTTCGCCGGAGCGCTCCTCTTCTTGGTCCTCGCCTTCGTCAACGTCCAGGTGCGTGACGAGGGCGACGAGATCGTTCTTCGTAAGATGGTGATGCGGCAATACGCGGCTGAGGGGCAACAGAGCAAAGATGCGCGACAGACGCGCCAGGGGATGCACGACCCGAATAAAGACCCGCATCCAGGCGGGCAGTTCCGTCTCGCTGGCGGCCGATATCGGTCGGACAATGAGACGGGGCAGCCCGAAGGTGCAAAAGAGGTAGGTCGGAGTCAGGAGAGCGAGAGTCAGCATGACGGCGAGAAGGTAGGGACGTTGGGAGGACGCCGCATCAGCGGGCAGCCGTTCGCGCAGGAGTTCGGCCCCTGCCGCCGTCAAGAGGAAGCCGGCCGTAACAAGGGTGGCGCACAGGCCAAGGCGGGAGATGAAGTACACGTCTTTGGTGTCGCGGAAGACGTCTTGCTCGGAGGTCGGCTGGGGCTGCTCCTCGCCGAACAGTTGGAGAAGACGCAGGCGATTCAGCATCAGGAGCGTTGTCTCCATCAGGCTGAAAGCCATGCCGAAAAGAAGACAGAGCGCCACGCCCACGCCGGCAGCGGTCATCTCGGAGGCGCTCACGAGCGTACTCCTCCCTCAGGAGCGGCCTCTTCCTCCGTGGGCAGCGGGCCCACCAGCTCCTGAAGCAGATCGTCCATCGAGACGATGCCCGCCGTGGCGCCGTAGCGGTCGAGGACGACGACGAGTTGGCAACGCTCCCTCTTCATAAGCGCCATCAGTTCCACCAGGTCCACGTCGTCGGGGACGAAGAGGGGCGGGGCCAGCATCTGGCGGTAGTCGGTCTCGGTGTTGAGAAGGATCTGCTTTGTATGGAGGACGCCGACGATGTCGTCCAGGCTTTTGCGATAAACCAGGACGCGGCTGCACGGCGTGTCCCGCATGAAGGCCAACGCGTCGCTTTGGGGCAGATCCGCATCGAAACCAACGGCCTCGGATCGCGGACGCATGATGTCGCCGGCGGTGCGCTGGCCGAACCCGAAGGCGTGGTCGATCATCTCGCGTTCTTCTTCTTCAAGCGACACGTCAATCTCGCCCAAGCCGATCCAGGTGAGAAGCCGCCGCTCCACTTCGAGCATGCGATGGCGCTCCTGGGCGCTCAGCCTGCTGAATCGCCCGCACAAGCGCAGAAGATAGACCGGCCCGACCGAAAGCGGCAGCATCGCGTTCGACCAGACGCGCGTCACTTGAGCGGCGAAGGGCGCCAGCGTCGCAAGCCACTTGGCGGCGAGCAATCCCGGGACGATCTCTCCGAATGCCAGGACGGAAACAATGGCGGCAACCAGGGAGACAACGAAGGCCAGTCCGCCGGGCGCGCCGTCCAAACCGACCAGAACGGCGCCGCCCACGGCCATGGCGAAGACCAGATTGAACAAGACGGACCCGGCCAGCAACGCAAACCAGGTTAGATCGAGGTTCTTGCGCAGCTCAACGAGAACGCGCGCCGAACGAGGCCGGCTGCGCGCCAACGCGCCGATCTCCTTCACGTCGAGAGCGAAAAGGGCGTAGCCGAGAATCGCAAACAGAGACGAGCCCGCCAGTCCCAGACACAGACCGAAGCCGATCCATTCCCACGAGGGAAGAGCGATCTCCCAGCGCTCGACGGCGACCGGCGTCCCGGTCGCGGCGACGCATGCGCGCCCCGCCGCCGTTCCCGCGAGGACCGCGGCAAGAAACAAGCATTTACGAGGGGCGGACCATCCGGATGAGGTCGGCCCGGCCGATGAGGGAGGGTCGGAGTCGGTCTCCAAGAAAGCTTCCACCTTGGCGCCTCGGCCTGACGGCGCCGCCGGCGAGCGCGCCATCGGCCCGGCCGATGGGGTCGGCCCGGCCGATGGGGGGGGAACAAGCCGTGCGGCTAGATTACCCATACCGGACCGCGGATAGCAACCCGAAATTGCCGCCCAACGTGGGGACGCCCAGGGGGACGAGACGTCGCGGTCCGGTCACTGGTTCATGGTTTCCAGAAAGACCGCGTTGGACTCGGTCTTTTTCAGGCGCTCGATCAGGAATTCCATCGCCTCGACCACGTTCAGTTCGTTGAGTATCTTGCGCAGCAGCCAGACACGTTTGAGCACGGAGTCGCCGAGAAGGAGCTCTTCCTTTCGCGTCCCCGAAAGGCCGATGTCGATGGATGGAAAGACCCGGCGGTCGGCGAGTTTGCGTTCGAGGTGGCACTCCATGTTGCCGGTGCCCTTGAATTCCTCGAAGATCACGTCGTCCATGCGCGAGCCGGTGTCGACGAGGGCGGTGGCGATGATGGTCAAGCTGCCCCCTTCCTCGATGTTGCGGGCCGCCCCGAAGAACCGTTTCGGTTTGTGGAGCGCGTTGGAGTCGATGCCGCCCGAAAGGACCTTTCCCGAAGGGGGAGCGATCGTGTTATAGGCCCGGGCAAGGCGCGTGATCGAGTCCAGGAGGATCACGACGTCGCGTCCGTACTCGACGAGGCGCTTGGCCTTTTCGATGACCATCTCGGCGACCTGCACGTGGCGGTCGGGCGGCTCATCGAAGGTCGAGGAGATGACCTCGGCGCCCACGGAGCGGGCCATGTCGGTCACCTCTTCGGGGCGTTCATCGATCAGCAGGACGATCAGGACGATGTCAGAGTGGTTCGCGGTGATGGCGTTGGCGATGTCCTGGAGGATGATCGTCTTTCCGGTCCGGGGCTGAGCGACGATCAGTCCGCGTTGGCCGAGACCGATGGGCGTCATCAAGTCCATGGTGCGGGTGGTTAACTTGTCCGGCGTGGTTTCGAGATTGATCTTCTGCTCCGGGTAAAGGGGCGTGAGATTGTCGAAAAGGATCTTGCTCGCCGCTTCCTCCGGCGGCTCGTTGTTGATGGCCTGCACCTTCAGCAGGGCGAAATAGCGCTCGCCCTCCTTCGGGGGACGAATCTGCCCCGAGACGTAATCGCCTTTGCGCAGATTGAAGCGCCGGATCTGAGATGGAGAGACGTAAATGTCATCGGGTCCTGGAAGGTAGTTGTAGTTGGCCGACCGGAGAAACCCGAATCCGTCCGGAAGAATCTCGAGCACCCCCGCCCCAAACAAGTTCCCCTGCTTCTCCGCGTTGGCCTGGAGGATGGCGAAGATCAGGTCTTGCTTGCGGAGCCCCGCGTGTCCCTCGATGTTGAGATTCCCCGCCATCACGTTGAGGTCCGCGATCGTCATCTGCTTGAGGGCGACCAGATCGAGGGTTTCCTCCGTCCCGGCGCGCTCGGCTGAGAGCGCCGTCGCCGCGGCGGTCCCTCTTTGGCTTTCCGGGCTTCCTGCGGCCTTGGAGTTCCTCGTCTCCTGCGGCTTCGAACCGGCCTCTTCAGTCTGTTTGGACTTCGTCGAACGGTTTCTCCTCGTCCTTGTGGCCGTGGCCGCTTTCTCCTCATTCGCCCTCTTGGCCGTGTGCTTCTTCTCTTCCACTTTCGTGCCTCCTTGCCGTTGCTTGACAGTCTATTGTTGCAGCGCCTCGACCGTCGCGTGGGCCCTCGGGCCCCGGTCGGCCGGGAACTAGTCAACCCCCGATGTCATCGCGCTTGCGCTCACGCATTCCTCCCAAAACCGCGCAACCTGATCGCGACTCGCCTGCAACGAGCCGGAATTGTCGATCACCCTGTCCGCCCGCGCCGCCTTGTAGCTCTGGGACCACTGCGAGCCAAGCCGCCGAACGATCTGCGCCTCGGTCAGACCGTCCCGCATGCGGACCCGGCGAAAGCGCGCCGCTTCGTTGACCGTGACGACCACAACCTTGTCCGCCATGTCAGTCATGCAGGCCTCGAAAAGGAGCGGCACGTCCAGCACGATGGCCGCGGGCGCTTCGCCATGCCTCGGCGAAACCGTCTCCCGGAGCAGTCGGACTCGGCGCTCCATTTCTTCGCGCACGGCGGGATGCACGATGGCTTCGAGCGTGCGACGGCGCTCGGGCGAGGAGAAAACAGCGGCCGCCATGCGCTTGCGGTTCATCTCGCCGCTGGGCAGGACGTAGTCGGCGCCGAACTCCTTTCGAATCCTCTCCATCGCGGGGCGCCCCGCCTCGACCGCTTCACGGGCGATCGCATCGGCGTCGATGACGGCGGCGCCCAGATCCTCGAACATCCG
>DATKZW010000620.1:0-6860 GCA_035527775.1 Sumerlaeia bacterium
CGTCCCGGGTCAGGCTTGTCGCGAGGGCGGCCCGCGGGTCGCCCGATTGGATCATCTCGTAGGCTGACAGCGGCGGCTTGCTGTAGTCGGTCATGTAGGTCTCGATGGCCGTGGCGACGCTGCGCATGTCGCCCTTCACGCGCGAGACTTTCGAGCGCGTCTGCGCTTCAAGGAAATTTGGCACCGCGATCGCCGCCAGGATCGCGATAATGGCCACCACGATCAGCAGCTCAATCAGAGTGAATGCGCGGTCTCTCTCTCCAGTCATGCTGCGCTCCTC
Organism: Sumerlaeia bacterium; assembly: GCA_035527775.1. Taxonomy (GTDB): domain Bacteria; phylum Sumerlaeota; class Sumerlaeia; order UBA8349; family UBA8349; genus DATKZW01. The sequence goes on from DATKZW010000620.1 coordinate 281, forward strand.
CTTGTGCGAGGGGATAACCACCCATCTTCTCGTTCTCGGCAGAGAACAGATCCGCCTTGGGAATCCCAGGCGGAGCAAGTGCGCCCGGAATCCGTCCCAGGGATCTGGGTCTCATCTTGGCAACGGAAAAGCGAGATTGGCAAGCGCAAAAAACCGGAATCCCGCAGAAAAAAACCGGAAGCGCCCGTGCCGAAAGGAGCGCCGGAGCGAAGGGACCGACTCCCGGCAACGGGGGTGAAGGGCTTCAGGGCGGATCCCGGGGGCTCGAGCCGATTCCTTCTCAGAGGCGCCCCAAGAGGGGAGCGACGTAGTCCGGCGAGTGCCGCAGACAGCGGTACACCGAAATCCAGCCGCATCTCACCTGATAGGGGTTAACGAACTCCCAGACGATGTCCTTCTCGGGCGTCACCTCAAAGAGCCGACTCTTGCAGCCGTCGCAGATCAGCGTGTTGCCGTTCGGGAGCCGTTGCGCCCCCGAGATGCAGTTGCTGAAGAACTCCTCTTTGGGCTCGCCCGCATACTCCCATTCGATGCGCTTCGTGAAGGGATTCAATTCGATGACGCGCGAGCGCCCGCGCAACGCGCCGTTGTCGAAGACGAGCACGTTTCCGTTCGCGAGCATGTGGGGCTTGTGCTGACCGTCGAGTTCGCCTGGCCCCCACGCCCAGACGATCTTCCCCGTGTCCCGGTCGATGACGGCGATGACGTCGTTGCTGCGGTAGGAGATGAAGACGTTGCCGGGCCGGAATCGCTCGGGTCCGCCTTGAGCCTTCTCCTTCTCCCACGCGGCGTTGGGGCCGATGACCTGGCACGTGTTGTTGTGGGCCCAGTCGAAGGCGAACTCCCCGTGGGCGCGATCCAGGACGTGGCGCCACTGCTCGGGGGAAAGCAAGTCCTCGAGCTCCTCGAGATGCTCTTCCCCGCGCCATTCCCAGACGAGTTCCTTCTCGCGCGTCACTTCGATGAGGTAAGGCTGGCGCTTCAATTCGGGGCCGAGAGCGGGGCGCATGTTCTCCGTAATGCAGTGAATGAGGAGGTTGCCGTTGCCCAGGACCTCGAAGTCGTGATCCGCGCGGCAGCGGTAGGTCCACACGACGCGGCTCCGCGGATCGATCTCGCGCAGTCCGCAAGTCCCCGCGGCCACTTCCGAGCGATCGTGCGTGGGATAGATTAGGTTGCCGTCGGGCAGCAGTTGGCAATAGGACTGGACGGACGTCCGCACCGTCCATTGGTGGACGATCTCGCCCTCCATGTCCACCAGATAGATCGCGTGGCCCGGCGCCTCGGGACGCGGAGGCTCCGCGCCGGTCTGACAGAAGAGCGTGTACCCGGGATACGCCCGGTCCGGGTGGTAGTTGGTGACTCCGCTCATCTCCCCTCCCAACTGCGCGGGGGCAGGATGCCCGCGACACTGCGGGCGAGACGCCCGCGCTGCAATGGGTCCCCCGGCGCGCGGCCCGCACTACAGCTCGGCCGCCGTGAACTCGCCCTTGTTGGACCGGTAGATGTAGCCTTTCGAGCGCGTGCCGTTGGTCGCGTCGTAGATGTTGCTCGGGTCCTTGTAGTAGACCATCTGGGCCAACCACGGCGACGACTTGATCTTGCTCGGGCCGACGCTAAACATAAACCAGATGTAGCCCTGCCTGTAAACGTTGCCGTATTCGCCGGGGTCGTCCTTGTAGTCGAGAGAGCAATGGAAGTTGAAAGCTTCCTCGAAGAGGAGCACGCCGGCGGCGCTGTCCGTGGCGGTGTTGGCCAGAAACGGGTCCTGGGGCACGGACGTAATGTAGGCGATCGGGGTGGTCAGCAGGTTCCATGCGGCGTCGCGGCGCGTGCTTTCCCACAGCCCCATGGTGGAGCCCACGTTGCAGTCGATGGGCGGGCGCTGGTTGTCGACGGCGTAGGACTCGATGGCGGCGGCCAGCGAACGCAGGTCGCCGCGGACCCGCGAGATCTTCGAGCGCGTCTGGGCCTCGAGGAAGTTCGGCACGGCGATGGCTGCCAGAATGGCGATGATGGCGACGACAATGAGCAGCTCGATCAGCGTGAATCCGTGACATCTTGCCCCAGACATTCCGTCCCCTCCTTGTACGATGGAGTCCACGCACGTTCTTCATCTCCAGGGAGACCCGCCGCGGGTGGCAGGATGCCCGACGCGTGTGCGGATATCGCGCCTGCAACCGCGTGACGAATTAGGCCTTGGCCGGAGACAAGGCAAACGCCGGGTTCCGGGTCTTCCATCGCCCGCGCGTGAAGTCGGGGCATTGGACGGGGGCGCTGCCCTGCGCGATGGATTGCTCCGAAAGGGCGACGATGGAACTCATGGTCGCCGAGTCGTAGACGTCGATGGGGGTTTGGACGCCCCGGCGCACTGCGTCGACGAAGAGCTCGAGCTCGAGATAGTCCACGCCGCCGTGGCCGCCGCCCTCGATCTCCTTCTTCCACCAGGGATGGTTGAACTCGTCCTGGTAGGGCGCGAAGGGCTCCCACTGGTGGTAGTTGGGCGAGCGGCCGGTGATGTAGACGGACTCGCGCTGTTCGTTGTAGAGGCCGAGCGTGCCTTGGATGAGCCAGCGGTTGTCGTAGGGGCGCGGCAGTTGCATGTCGTAGTCGATGACGAGGGTTTTGCCTTGGTGCGTGCACACGACCGTCGTGACGATGTCGCCTTGCTTCCACGTCTTCTTGGCGTTGGGGTGGTCGGGGCCGAACCGACGGGTGAAGTAGGCGTTAATGCCCTTCGAGGCGGAGGCGGTCGAGGTGAGCGTGGCGAAATTGTCGCCGCAGTTGATGTCCATCCAGCTGAGAACGGGGCCGACGCTGTGGGTCGGGTACTGGTCGCAGTTGCGTTTGGCGAGGAACTCGGCGGGCCAGCGATCGTTGCCTGAGGAGTCGAAGAACCAGTGGTCGATACAGTCGTGCGAGTGGGCGCAGTGGCAGTGGACGATCTCGCCGAGGAGCCCCTGGCGGATCATGTTGAGGACGGCGAGGTTGTCTTGGCGGAAGCTCCAGTTCTCGAGCATCATGCACGGAACCCCGGTTTCTTCGGACGTGTTGACCAGGTCCCAGCATTCCTCCAGAGTCAGAGCCGCAGGCACCTCGACGGCGGCGTACTTCATGTTCCTCATGGCCGACACGGCCATCGGCGTGTGCCACTGCCAGTAGGAGGCGATCAGGACGGCGTCGAGGTCGTCGCGCTCCATCATTTTCTCGTAGATCGTTTCGCTTTCCGAATAGCCCTCGGGCTTGGGGTGGCCGGCCCTCTCGACCATGCTTTGGGCGCGGAGGACCCGATCCGGATAGATGTCGCAGACGGCGGGGAACTCGAGTCCCTTCATGCGCAGGAGCTGGCCGAGGAGGCCCGTTCCGCGGCCGCCGACGCCGGCCACGCCGATGCGGACGGGCTTCGGGGAAGAGGCCTCCCCTTTCGCTTCAGCGGAAGCGGAGGAATGGGCGGCGCCGGCCAGGGTCGCGGCGGCGACGCTCGTCGCGGTCTTCGCGAGGAATCTGCGGCGCGTGATGGAATCGCTCATTGTGGTACGACCTCGCGGCCAGTCAGGTGGAGTTCTCTGCGTTTATCTGACGCGATCGGCATCCTCTGCAATCGGTGAGCAACTTGGGAGGCCGTCTCCCGCAAGCGACGTGGGAGGCCGTCTCCCGCAAGCAACGTGGGAGGCCGTCTCCGACGGGCGATCCAGGCCGATCCGGACGGGCGCGTCTTGCCTCCGCTACCGGCCGCCGGCCGGAGGCCGCCCCCCACACTGGAAGCAACTTGGGAGGCTGTCGCCCCCAAGGGCAACGCCCCTTGGGCGATTGCGCTACTCCGAGAACATCGCCAAGCGCCGGAGAACCCGACCCCCGGCGGCGCTTGGCGGATGATGGGGCTCACCTTGCCATTCCGTCAAGAACCTTTCTCCTTAGCGCTTTCTCCTTGGCGCAAGGAACCGCCGATTCACGGGCCGGCGCTTTTCGCGTCTGCCGATTCCCCGGGCGCGGGCCGGTCCATCGCCCAGAAGAAGGCGCGGATCAAGAGGGCGCGGAACGCTTCGTTCTCGAAATCCTTCGGGTGGCCGAGCGAGGTGTAGACGACGCGACTGGTCTGGTACGCGTTCGTCCACAGCGCCGGCTCGGAGGGATGCCCCTCAACCGTTCCCATGAGCAACGCCTGCGCGGTCGGCGTCAGCGGATTCGAGCGATAGAGCGAACCGCCGGACTTGATCCCGCCTGCGGGGAATCCTTTCAGAATGGGATGATCCCCAGCGCCGGTGGCAAGCGATACTTGCGCGACCAGGCTGCCGTCGTGGTGTCCGCCGTAATGCCCCCCGAGCGCCTCGGAGTCGAAATTGCGCCATTCCTCGCGCCCTTCGGGCGCGCGCCCGCCGACGTCGAAGCCGTGGCTCGTCGTGCGCAAGGCGACCAGCGGCTTGCCGCGGTTGAGGTAGTCGCGGATGCGCCGCAGCTGGTCGGCTGGAAGCGCGCGACGGCGCAGGAAGAGGACCGCGAGATCCGCGTCGGCGAGCGCTTCCATGCCGGGAACGTCGTTGCCGTCCTTCGGATTGCCGTGAAGCGCTTCGCACGCCAAGCCGCACTCGAGTTCCAGATCGCGCGCCAGCCGCGGCAGCGTCTCGGCGGCGCGGTACTCATCCTCGGAGATCACGAACACGACGCGCGGGCGCGCGTCGTTCGGTAAATGGAAGGGCGTCCCTCCCAAGAGAGCGGTCGAAGCAATGGTTGGGCAGATGTATTTCTCGATATGCTCGACGATGAGGTCGGTGCCGGTGAAATGGCTCACGAAGGGCGCTTTGCGCGGATTGTACATCGTGTCCGTGAGATCGCGCACCAGGACCACGTTCTTGCCGAATCGCGCCATGTTGCGCAGGCCGAAGGGACGTCCCACCACGCACATGTTGGTGTGCACGCCGACGAGGATCACGTTCCGGATGCCGCGCTCCGCAAAAAGGTTCCACGCTTCGACGCCGGAATCGGTGATTGCGTCCTCGTCGCGGATGTCGATCGTGTCGATCTGCTGCGTCCACGGGTAAGGCGGATGCTTGCACTGGGGCTCGCAGTCGCAGCCGCCGTCGGAGGCGTCGACGGGCAGCCCCGCTTTCTCCTCCTTCTCGTCGATCCAACCGCACCCGCCCGCGATCCCTTCGGGGAGGTCCGCCGCCTTCGGCGCGTTCTGCGCGCGCTTGCGGGCGGGATGGTCCTTGTAGTGGTCGATCGTGCCGCTGGGGGCATGGACGATGAGGGCGCCCTTTTCCCGCGCGACGCCGACGAACTGGTTCATGCGCGGCGCCATCTCGGCCACGCGCCGCGTCGCCCCCTTGCACCAATGCTCGTTCCACATGTCGCAGATGATGACGGCCGTCTCGGACGGTTTCCACTTCTCTTCCGCAATCACCGGTCGAAACTCGCCGCTTCCCTCTGAGGTCTCGACCTGTTTTCGCACTTGCAGAGCGAGATCTTCGGTCATTGAACGCTCCTCTCCTGTTTCGGCTGAAACGTGACTGGCCGGCAGAATGTGCAATATCGAGGCGAAAAGAACCAGAGCGGCAATCTTCGGTTTCTTGGGTTTGCTCCTCATTTGGGCATTCTCCAGAGAACTCGGGCGGCTGGCAATCCGCGGGTTCCGCGGAATCCGCGGATCCCGGTGCGTCACGGCTTTGGCCAATTCAGATGCCGGTGCAGGAAATCGAAGGTCCCTTTGCCGTGGATGGTGTGAGGGCCCGCGAACCATTCGATCTCGCATCTGTCGCCGACGCCGAGGCGCGCCTGGTAGAGGTTGCGGACCTTCGCGAACTCGTAGGCGACCGTCTCGTCGGGCGCGACGCCGTCGAAGTGGCCGCGCTCGACCATGAAGGGCCGCGGCGCGATCAGGGCGGCCATTTCCGCGTAGTTGAACGTGCCGCCGAGATCGAACTCGAAGATCTCGTACTCGCCGGACCAGACGTAGCTGTAGCGACTCCGCGTCGACGCGTTCTTCCACACCCACTCGTTGAAGTCCGCCGAACAGATCGAGAGGCAGTACTCTTTGACTAGCGGGGGCACGCGCATTGCCGTCTTGCCGCCGTAGGAGAGACCGTAGAATGCGATGCGTTTCGGGTCGACATAGGACAGCGACGCCAGCCAGTTCACGATCTGCTGATGCTGGGGCGCGATGATCGAGTAGAGCGTTTTCTTCAGCGGGTTCGCCTTGCGTTGCAACGTCCGAAACCGGTCGCCGAAGAGGTAGAGGTTCTGCGGCGCGAACGTGATGAAGCCCCGCTCGGCCAACTTCGCCGCGAAATCGTGGTACGCCCAGTTATCGCCCTGAATCGCGTCCTGCGGCCGGCCCTCCAGACCGTGCTGGCAGACCACGACCGGGCGTTTCTCGCCCTCCTTCAGGTCTTTCGGCAGAAGCAGAATGCCGTAAGCGATCACGTCGGGAAACACGTCCATCACCACCTCGTAGCCCGTCCACTTCTCCTCGTCGTAAGTCTTGCGCGAGCGGACGTTCGGCGGCAGCAGGTCGGTTTCGAAACGGCCGATCACTTCGTCGTAGAAATGCTTGCGGTAGGGCTCGATCGTTTCCTCGTACGCT
>DATKZW010000621.1:0-3650 GCA_035527775.1 Sumerlaeia bacterium
CCGAAGGTCCTCCGCGACAAACCCCAGTCGGCGTCGGGCTTCCGCTTCGTCCAGGAACCTCCGCCGGTCGACCCTGTAGCCTTGGGCCGTGAGCGTTTCGGCGCCTCTCTCCTGGAGAAGGGCTTGCAGGACCGGGCTGTCCGCCGGCAACGCTCGCCCCGACGGGTCCAGCCATCCCCCGAGGTGGGGGTTGCGTTTTCGGTAAGCGAACTCGACGACTTCGATGGCGTCGATCGCGTTCCATTCCTTTATGACTGACACGGGCGCGAGGTGAGTCTTCGAGGCACGCGTTGAGACGTTGAACCAGGAATTCCCGTCGCAGTAAGCGCCCTCGCTGACCTGCAAACGCGCGGCCGAGGTGGTGAAGTCGCCATCAAGGGCGAGCCGGTCGACGGACGCGACGCCGTCGAGCTCGGCAACGAATCGCGCGCGGGAAGCCGTGCCGCTTCCCGAGTTATAGAGGGCGGCGATCTCGCCGGCCGACAACGCGTCCGCGTAGATCCGAAAGTCGTCCACGACGCACTTGCAGCGCCCCGTGGCCAGAGACCCTCCAGCCAAGTCCATCGCCCGGCCGTCGCCCAGGGAATCGTTGCTGAAGGTATCGCTCCACGTGACTGAAACGCCGCCGTTCAGGTACACGGTTACAGCGCCCTCCCGGCGCGTCAAGGCGTGGTGCCGCCAGGTGTTGTCCGCCGTGTACCCTGGATTCAGGTACGGGGAGACGCCTGCCGCGTAATACAAGCGCCAGGACGCCACCCCCGACGAACTGTATGTGAATCGCGTTCCCGTATTGGCGCCCGTCGAGACGTTGTAGATGAAATACTTGGTGTTTCCGTCCGTAACCGCGGCCTGTTTGGCCCAGAACGCGATGGTGAAGTCCGTCCCGGCGGCGAGGGCGGGATCCACGTCCGACGCGGGAACCACGATGCGATCGTCGCTTCCATCAAACGCCAGGGCCCTGCCCATCGTGCCCGTCGTCGTTCCGTCGAGGCTGGCGGTCGTGTGCGCGTCGGTGTTGGGGTCCCCGCCTGGATCGAGCAGAATCTGGTGAAAGTGGCCGGTCTCGTCCGTGACGGTGGAGCTCGCCGCGTTGTCGTTCATGGCCAAGTGCATGTACTCGGCGCGTTTCGGCGGGGAGGCCAGCTCTCCGTAGATCGACCCGGCGACCGCCAGGTCGCCGGCGAAGGTCCCGTCCCCGCCGCTCTGGAAGTCCGAACTCGTCTGCAATCCGCGATTCAGCTCGAACCGGTCTTCTGACTGATCCCATTGGATCGCCGCGTCGGAGCTGCCTGCCTCGAAGCTCAGTGAGACGTCGCCCGCCGCGCCATTTTGGCTGAAATTCATGCCGTCCCAGACTTGGGGCGTCCCGCTGAAGCGCCAATCGCCCGTGACCTCGACGGTTTCGCCCCGAGGCAGATGGATGTCGCTGTCGGTGACGTGGTCGCCGAGATTCGTGTTTCCAGCCACGTCGGACGGGATCGTCAGGGAGGAGTTGAAATCGGAATCATGGGCCGTCGAGTGCCGAGAGTCGTTTAGGTACTGCGGATGATCGTCGGCGCTCAGGCCCGTGAGAGCGCCGTGAACGGAAACGCCTTCCGCCAGCGTGGAAAGCAGCACGGGCGAAGTGATTTCCGCGTCCCGGAACGTCATTTGCCCCTCCGCGCTCCGTTGGATGCGAACCTGGCCGTCATAGACGCTGGAGTAGCCCAGTTCCACGTCGTTTGTCTTAACGGCAAACGCAGCGGCCGCAACCAGCGCCGCTAGGGCGGCGCAAGTCGCGAACCACGCTCCGTTTTGCGTCCTCTTTCCCGCAGTGATCCCCTTCATTTCCCTTCTCCCCTCCGCCGAGTCTCTCCGCGCGCCCAAGCGCGCCCCTTGCCGCCGCTTCGCAGCGACGAGAAAGCCATCGTACGGGAGCGGGGGAAGAAGTCGATTCCCTCAGTGGTCCAGAAGAGACGCTGTGGAGACGATTTCGAGAGATTGACGGCGGAGGGAGGGAAAAACCCGAGCGGGCCTCATCGGAAAAGGTCCTCGTAAGCCTTCACGAGCTTGCGGGACTCGGTCTCCCAGCTGAGAGGGCCGGCGGCCCGTTCGCAGGCGTCGCGCATCGCGGCGAGCCGCTCGCCGTCCTCAAGCAGACCGACGATGGCGGCCGCCATGCGCGAAGGATTCGAGAGATCGGCGGTTTCGACGACTCCGTATTGCGCTTTCATATTTCGGAAAAACACGAGGTCGTGTGCGACGATCGGAACGCCGGCCTGCACGAACTCGAAGAACTTGTTGGGCGAGCAAAACTCGTGGTTCAAGTCGACCGGCTGATAGGGAATCACCCCGAGATCGGCGCCCCGAGTCAGCGACATGATGCGGTCGGGTTCGATCCTGCCCAGGAAGCGCACTCGGTCTCCGAGCCCCTCCTCTTCGGCGATCCGCTCGAGGTCCTTCTGGTGTTCTCCGTAACCGATCAGGGCGAGGTAAGCATCGGGGGGGAACTCGGCGGCGGATCGAACGAGGGTGTCCAGGTTGCGTTCGCTCGCGATCCAGCCCTGATAGAGAACGATGCGGTCGCCTTCCTCAAGGCGGGCCATCTTCCTCAATTCCGCGCGGCAGGCGGCGCGATCGAGCTCCCGGCAGCTATCGGCGCAGTTCATGAGGACGAGGTAATTCAGGTTCCCGTGCGTTCCGCGAAAGTGGTCCGCGATTGCGTCATTCACTGTGATAAAGAGACTCGCCTTCTTCGCGAAGCGCTTTTCGTCTCGGATGAGTCGCCTTCTTCTCCTTCGTGGGATCGAGTGGTGCACATAGTAGATCTCGTGGGCGTCGAACACCAAGGGAACGTCCCAAACAGCGGCGAGATGGGCGCCGATGCGGAGAAAAGGCAAGTCGTGCACGTGGACGACGTCCGCGCGGAACTGCTTCGCCTTCAACAATACGAACGTCTCGAAGGAGTTGAACTTCAAGCACCGCCGCGCAAACGCCATGAAGAGCCGGTGGAAAAGAAGGCGCAGTCTCTCGTTCTTGATGCGGTTGCGCAGGCCCTTGATGCGCTCGTCGTCCCAATCGTACTGGTAGCGATGGATCTCCACTCCCCGTTCTACGTAGTGTTCTTCCTTTGAACACTCAAACCCGGACAGCACGGCCACGCCGTAACCTTCCCGCGCCAGGGACCGCGCTTCTTGGAGAATCCGCCGGTCTATGATGTAAGAGTCGGGACTGAGCATCAAGACGCGTCGAGAGACCTGCCCCGATAGGGGCGGCGAAGCGCTGCTTCCGGATCCTGCGGCGAAGGAATCGATCATCTCCACTCCGTGACGCGTCGGGCCGATCGTAGTTCGCGGGAATCGGGTCTGTCAAGGCGGAACGGAAAACCGCTGGGACGCCGCGCGCCCGTGATCTGTCAAGGCTTGGGCGGACGGGGTCCGTGAGGCGGCGAATGGGGCTGGGAATCGGCGGGGCGCTGGGCTACAATGATTGTGGAACAGCCGCTTCACGGAGCCCGTCCGCCCTCACGGACCTCGTCCGCCCTCGGCTGCGACAGATTCACGGAGCCCGTCCGCGCCAGGCGCGTGGCAAGCAGATTCACGGAGCCCGTCCGCCTCCATGGAGAGGCGTGCTATCTCACGGACCCCGTCCGCGGTTTCCCCACGATGTCT
>DATKZW010000622.1:0-6039 GCA_035527775.1 Sumerlaeia bacterium
GTTCCACTTTCGGCTTGAAAGGAGACCGGGGCCATCGTAGACTCCCGACCATCGAACCGGGGCGTCGCCGGCCGAGAGAACCCGAAGGGCAGAATACGCGCATGGCAAACCACAATCCCAAAGGCTATCTCTGTCTGGCGCTCCACGCGCACCTGCCCTTCGTACGCCATCCCGAGTATGACGATCCCCTCGAGGAGCATTGGCTCTATGAGGCGATTACCGAGACCTACATCCCACTGGTCGCCATGATGGAGCGCCTGGTGGACGAGGGGGTGCGCTTTCGCCTGACGATGTCCATAACGCCTCCGCTCGCCACAATGCTGGCGGACGATCTTCTGCGGGAGCGCTACTTGCGCCACCTCGAGGGATTGCTCGAGCTGGCGCACAAAGAGATCTGGCGCACGCGGCGCGAGGCGATGGAGTTCCACGCCTGCGCCCTGATGTACCGCAGCAAGTTGGAGGAAGCGCTCGACGTCTTCCGCAACCGCTGCCAATGCGACCTCCTGCGCGCTTTCCGGAGCTTCCAGGACCGCGGCGTGCTCGAGATCGTCACGTGCAGCGCCACCCATGGTTTCCTCCCTCTCTTCGAGCAGTACCCGAACGCCATTCGCGCGCAGATCGCCGTGGGTCGCCAGAGTTACGCCGAGCATTTCGGGCGACCTCCGAGGGGAATCTGGAACGCCGAGTGCGGGTACTATCAAGGCCTTGACCGGTTCCTGGCGGAACAGGAAATCCGTTTCTTCTTCACCGACACGCACGCGGCGCTCTGCGCCGACCGCCGGCCCGTCTACGGCGTGTTCGCGCCGGTTTTCTGTCCGTCGGGCGTGGCGGCCTTCGCGCGCGACGCCGAGTCGTCGAAATCGGTCTGGAGCTCCGAGGAAGGCTACCCCGGCGATTTCGACTATCGCGAGTTCTATCGCGACGTCGGTTTCGACCTCCCTTTCGACTACGTGGCGCCCTACATCCACGAGAGCGGCACGCGCATCAGCACGGGGCTCAAGTACTACCGCATTACCGGTCGGCCGTGCGGTCTGGGCGACAAGCAGCCCTACAATCCCGACGTTGCCGCCGAGCGTGTGCACTCGCACGCGGGGAATTTCATGTTCAACCGCGAGCGACAGATCGAGCATCTCGCCTCTCTGATGGACCGGCCTCCGATCATCGTCTCGCCTTACGACGCGGAGCTGTTCGGTCATTGGTGGTACGAAGGCCCCGCTTTTCTCGAATCGCTCCTGCGCAAGATCCATTACGACAGCCCGTCGATCGAGCCGATTACTCCCTCAGAGTACTTGGAGCGGCATCCCGCGAACCAGGTCGCCACGCCGAGTTTCTCCACATGGGGAGACAAGGGATACTGCGAGGTCTGGCTCGAAGGGAGCAACGACTGGGTCTACCGGCACCTGCACAAGGCGACGGAGCGAATGATCGATCTGGCGAACAAGAATCGCTGGGAAACGGACCCGATTCGCCTGCGGATGCTGAACCAGGGATCTCGCGAGGTCCTGCTGGCGCAGAGCAGCGATTGGGCCTTCATCATGAAGACGCAGACGACGGTCGGTTACGCCGTTCACCGCACGACGGATCACCTGCAGAATTTCCGCGACCTTTGGCGCATGCTCGAAGACGGCACTAGCAACATCGAGTACCTGGAGTCGCTCGAAAGCCGCCACAACATATTCCCCAATATCGACTTTCGCGTCTTCGCCGATCCTCTGTGATGGGCGCAGCGCGACGGGAACGAGGATCTGCCGATGGGCGACGAGGACCGAGCGCTGGGGGAGACGGCCGTTGCCGCGGTTCCCGCACGGGGGGAGGGAATGCCGGGCTCCGCCGCCGTCGTTCTCTACGTTTGCTTCTTCATCTCGGGCGCCGCCGGCCTCGTCTATGAAGTCCTGTGGGCCAAGTACCTCGCCCTCTACGTCGGCAGCACGTCGATGGCGCAGGTCATCGTGCTCGCCACCTTCATGGGCGGCCTGGCGTTGGGAAGCCAGGTCCTCGGCGCTCTGGCCGATCGCGTTTCCCAACCGCTGAAACTCTACGTCTACCTCGAGATGGGCATCGGTCTCTACGCGCTGGCGCTTTTCGAGCCCCTCCTCGGCGTCGGACGCCACTTGTTCGTCGCCCTCGCCCGTATGGGGAACCTCGGCGAAGGCGGGCTCGTCTTGGGCAAGATCGTCGCTTGTGTTGTGTGCATCCTGACGCCCACCTTCTTGATGGGCGGAACGCTTCCCGCCTTGTGCCGCCACATGGTGCGATCGATGGAAGGGGTGGGTCCGCGCGTCTCGCGCTTGTATTTCGTGAACAGCCTCGGGGCGGTGTTCGGATGTTTGTTTGCGGGGTTCTACCTCATTCAGGAGTTCGGCTTGCATTTCTCCATGATCGTAGGAGCCGCACTGAGCATCTGTTCGGGAGTCACGGCGTTTCTTCTCACCTCCCGCGGCGCGGCCTCCCGCGGCGCGGCCTCCCGCGGCGCGACGCGACCGAGCGCCACGGGGGTGCGGGGCATTGAGGACACAGGCGTGGAAGGGGCGAATCCCGCGCCGTGGACGTTTTGGGTCCTGCTGGGGTGCGTGGGGCTGTCGGGCGCCGTATCGATGATGTATGAGGTGGCGTGGATTCGTCTCCTCACCCTCGTTCTCGGTTCATCCACGTACTCGTTTTCCCTGATGCTTGCCGCGTTTATCCTGGGACTGAGTCTCGGCAGCCTGCTTCTCTCGTTTCGGCGGCGTGCGACAGGCTACGCGCTCATCTTCGCCTTGAGCGAAGTGGGCGTGGGCGTGAGCGTTCTTCTGATGCTTCCCTTCTACGCCCGGCTGCCGTGGCTGTTCAATCTTCTGGCCTCCTCCCTCTCGCGCGAGCCGGCGACTTTCGGTTTCTACCAGTTGTGCAAGTTTGCCCTGTGCGCCGCCGTGATGCTGTCTCCCGCGATTCTTCAGGGCGTTACCTTGCCGGCTGCGACGAAAGTCCTTGTGGGAGACGCGCGTCGGCTCGGCCTACGGGTCGGCTACGTCTTCGCCGTGAATACGCTTGGCACCCTGATCGGGTCCATCTACGCCGGGTTCTTGGGGCTGCCCCACCTCGGAATCAAGGGGACCCTCGAGCTGGCCGTGGGTCTGAATTGCCTCATGGGGATTCTGATCCTCGCCACGCTGCGGCCGGGGAAGGCGCGGCGTCGAGCCATGGGGGCGTGGGTCCTTGCCGTGGCGGCGACCGGCGCCTGGTACGGCCTGCGGATGGGGTCCTGGGATCGCGACGTCCTCTCCGTGGGCGTCTACCGCGTGCGGGGCCGGATCCCGGACTACGCGGCTTTCCGCCGGGACGCCGCGAGCCGCAAGACGCTCTTCTATCGCGACGGCGTCGACGCAACGGTGATCGTTCAAGACCTTCCGGGCGAAAACCCGGAACGAATGCTGCTCATCAACGGCAAGGTGGACGCCTCGACGGTCGGAGATCTGGCGACGCAGAAACTCATCGGACACCTGCCGATGCTGTGTCATCCGAGTCCAAAGAAGGCGCTGGTCGTGGGTCTCGGGAGCGGCTGCACGGTCGGGGCCGTTCTATCCTACGACGTCGAGAAGGTGGACGTTGTCGAGATCTCCGGCGACGTCATCGAGGCGAGCCGGCTTTTCGAATCGATTAACGGGCGCTACTGGGAAGACCCGCGGGTTGCCGTCCATCACGAGGACGCGAAGACGTTTAACCAGGTGACCGACGAGAAGTACGACGTGATTATCGGCCAACCGACGAATCCGTGGATCTCGGGCGTGGCGGGCGTCTTTTCGCGCGAGCATTTCGAAGCGTGTCGCGAGCGCCTGGCGCCGGGCGGACTGGTCTTGCAGTGGATCCAGGCGTACGAAATGGAAGACCGGACTTTCTACATGATGCTCGAAACATTCACGCGCGTCTTCCCGTGCTATACCATCTGGAATTCCCGCCTCACTGACACGATTATCATCGGCTCGCCCGATCCCTACCTTCCCGATTTCGCGCGCATGGAGAAACGCTTGGCCTCGTTGTCGGTTCGCGAGGACTTGGCGCCTCTCGGAGTCTCCTCCCTTCTCACGGTCCTCGGCTTGCAGATGGTGGACGGCGCCGCGCGCCCCTCCCACGTCGCCTGGGGCGGCGTCGTGCACTCCGATTACTTCCCCGTTCTGGATTACGTCGCTCCCCGCGGGTTCTACGTGGGATCGTCTTCGCTGGCGGCCCGCGTCATGGACCGTCGCCAGCGCTCGCCCGCAAACGGAAGGCTCTGGCTCTCCAACTATCTCCAATCCCGGAAGCCGACCCGAGAGGAGTTTCGCGAGGCCTACGCCTATGCGACGCGCGCCCGAGGGCTCGCCCCGCGCCTGGCCTTCGCCTGGGCCCAGGAATGGCTCGCGCGCCATCCCGACGACCCGGAGGCGACGGCCGCCGTGGCGTCGACCCTCGGTCCCACGCACGCCGAGGCGATCGGCCTGCTCAAGTCGCAACGGTTGGAACAGGGCGAGGGGGCGCGAAAGGCGATCAAAGAACTCTGTCAATACCTCGTGGAGGACTATCAGTCGCGGCGCAATTGGCTTCGCCTCTCCGGCGCGCAAGAGGTCTTGGCCGACCTCGAACGGGCGGCCGAGCAGCTCTCGGACGCGCCGGATCCTGACGTTTACCAGTGGATTGCCGAGGTCCAGTACGATATGGGCCGGTATTCCGAGGCGGCACAGAACGTGGAGACGGCCATCCGCCTGGCAGCAGGGACCGGGTCGGCGGAGGGCTCGACCAACGCCGGTTCCGAGGGAATTGTTCGGGGACTTCTCTTGTGCGAGATTCATCTCGCCCGGGGCGACCGATCGGCGGCCCAAGCGGCCTATGAAAAACTGTTGCAAAACGCCGACCATCACCTGATGGTGAGGCTCATGCGGTCGCGCATCCGAGACGAGCGTTTCGATACTCGGCCCAGTCCCGCGCCGGTTGATCTCCCGTGAGACCGGGGCGCCGGCCGAACCGCCGAGGAAACAAAGGAGCGCAGGATCCATGGCTGTTCACGGGCCCCGTCCGCCTAAACCCGCTCTCGATGCGTCGGACGGCAAGGTCTCGCGCAAGATCGAGATCGATGCGGGAGGCGTCGTCCTTCGAGGCCGGCTGAACGATTCCGCGACGGCCCGCGCGCTGGCCGCAGCGATGCCTTTCGACGCGGAGGCCAATCTCTGGGGCGACGAGATCTACTTCTCCGTCCCCGTCTCGCAACCGGAAGAGGACCCCCGCGAAGTCGTCGCGTGCGGCGACCTCGGGTACTGGCCCCCGGGAAGAGCGTTCTGCATTTTCTTCGGCCCGACGCCCTCGAGTCGGGGCGATGAGATACGCCCCGCCAGTCCCGTGAACGTGGTGGGGCGCGTCGAGGGCGACGCGACGTTGTTTCGATCAGTCCCGGATGGCGCGCCGGTTCGCGTGCGCCTCCTGGACCCCTGAGCGCCAGGCGTCGAAGGGGAGACCTGGTCAGCTCGTGGACACAACGGAGAGGAGCCTGCAGGAGATGGAATCGAGAATCATCGTGATCGGGGCGCTTCTGCTTGCGTCCCCCGTGTTGTGGACGGCTTGCGGCCGCGTTCCGCGCAAGGCGAGAGCAAAAGCCGAAGCTCTGGCGGCGCCGCTTGATGGCATCGATCTTCCGCCCGATCCGGGCGCCTGGAGCGCATGGCGGAATTCGCTGGCGCCCGCGGGCAAGCCCGGACCCCGCCTGACTCTCGCACGCGACGGACGGACCGACTACCGGATCGTGGTCGCGAAGAACGCGTCGTCTCAGGACCGCATTGCCGCCCAGGAATTGCAGCGTTGGCTGAAGGACATGACGGGCGCCGCGTTCCAAGTCGTTTCAGAAGCCCGACTCACCGGGAAGAGTCGCAAGCTCATCAGCGTCGGGCGAACCGACTTGCTCAAGCAGTCGGCGATCCCCGCTCTCGAGGACGATCTCGCCGAGGAGGGCTATGGCATCGCCGTCAAAAGAGGAACGCTCTTTCTCTGGGGAGGCTCGCGCCGCGGCGCCATCAACGCGGTGTTCGCGCTCCT